>NC_009441.1:1219374-1524218 GCF_000016645.1 Flavobacterium johnsoniae UW101 | reverse complement strand
TGTTGGTCGTGAAAATGGTTTCAAAATGTTTTTTGAGAATCATTTTTGCCGAAAAAAGAATTTCTTCCTGGTCGTCAACAACTAATATTTGGGCTTGCTTTTTTCTCATGCTGCGTTTTTTTGTCCGCTTTTGAACGGTCAACTGTTCATTATCGAACACTTGTTTTTTGAATGGTTTTTAGAGCTTCTTTAAAATCAGTGCTTTACAAAAAATAAATTTTATGGCACAGTATTTACCTATTGATTATCAGTAAATTATTTAAAAAATGGACAAGGTAATTCCTCGTAAAAATAGAAAATTTAGATATCTCACAATAGCAATTGGAGTTTTTTTAGCTTTGGCTGTAATCGTGTTTTTTTCTTTTAATTCAAAAAGAAGTTTAAATGTAAAAGCCGATGAACTTTCGGTTCAAAAAGTTGAAAAGGCTTTCTTTGAAGATTTTGTTGTTTTTCAGGCAAAAGTTGAACCTCTTAACGTTATGCTTGTAAACGTTACAGAAGGAGGATCTGTAAAAGAGATTTTTGTAGAAAATGGTGCAACGGTTACAAAAGGCCAATCGCTGGCTCGTTTGTATAACCCAAATACAGAACTGAATTACTTAACTCAGGAAACGGCTATTATTGAGCAAATCAATAATTTGAATACGGGAAAGTTAAACATTAGAAATCAGGAATTGAATTTGACTAAGGATTTAGTTTTAATCGAACATGATTATAATGATGCCAAAAGATTATACGATGTAAATGCAAAATTGTTTGCCAAAGATGTGATTTCTAAAAACGACTGGAATACTTTTAAAGAAAGTTTACGTTTTCAGGAAGAACGTCGTAAAACGATTCAGCAGAGCATTCAAAAGGAAAAACAATCGAATCAATTGCAGATTTCGCAAATTAACCGTTCGATTCAAACCATGGAAAAAAGTTTGGATATTTTAAGAAACAACAAAAAGAACTTTTTGATTACCGCTCCAGAATCCGGCCGATTAACTTCTTTTGAACCTGTGCTGGGAAAAACATTTCAGGCTGGAGAAAGTATTGGCAGAATCGATTCAAAACAAGGTTATAAATTATCTGCCAATGTTGATGAGTTTTATCTGGAAAAAATCCGCGAAGGTTTAAAAGGTCAGGTAGAATTTAAAGGAAAAACGCTTGAAGTTGTGGTTACTAAAGTGATTCCTGAAGTAAAAAACGGTCATTTTATTGTAGAACTGGCTTTTACATCAAAAGAAAATATTGTTCTGCAAGACGGTTTAAGCTTTGGAGTTAAACTGATTTTATCTGAGAAAAATAAAATTCTGGTTGTTCAAAAAGGAAGTTTTAATCAGGAAACAGCAGGAAAATGGATTTTTGTAGTAAAAGGAAATAAAGCTGAAAAAAGAAATATAAAATTAGGACGCGAAAATCCTTCTTATTATGAAGTTCTGGACGGATTAAAAGAAGGCGAATCTGTAGTGATTTCCTCTTATTCAGATTATAAGGATATTGAGGAGCTTTCGATACAGTAATTAGTTTACAGTCGCAGTCTCAGTTTTCAATTTACAATTCACAATTATAAAGAGTTTCAATCATCAATCAAAAAACATAATCAATAACTAATCTTAAAAAAATATGATAACGATACAAAATTTAACCAAAGTATTTAGAACCGAAGAAGTTGAAACTGCTGCGCTAAGTGGAATTAACTTAGAGATTAAAAAAGGGGATTTCCTAACTATTATGGGACCTTCTGGATGCGGTAAATCGACTTTATTGAATATTATCGGTCTTTTGGACGGTGCAGACGGCGGAAGTTACAAATTGCTGGATCAGGAAATGATTGGTTTAAAGGAAAAAGGAAGGGCTCAGGTTCGCAAGGAAAATATCGGATTCATTTTTCAGAATTTTAATCTAATCGATGAGCTTTCTGTTTATGACAATATCGAACTGCCTTTGCTTTATAACAACGTAAAAGCTTCTGAAAGAAAACAAAAAATTGAAGCTATTGCAGAAAAGCTAAATATATCACATCGATTAAAACATTTTCCGCAGCAGCTTTCAGGAGGTCAGCAGCAAAGAGTTGCCGTTGCCAGAGCTTTGGTTAATGATCCTAAAATTATTCTTGCCGATGAACCAACAGGAAATCTGGACAGTAAAAATGGTAATGAAGTAATGGAACTTCTAACAGATCTGCACGCAAAAGGTGCTACAATTTTGATGGTTACCCACTCTGATTATGATGCTTCTTTTTCACAAAAAACAATTCATATGAAAGACGGTGTTATTTTTTCTGAAAAGCTAAATCAGCGAAATGTTGATGTTTTTATGGACGCTAAATAATTCAAAAATGATAAAATTTGTTATTACTGCAATATTAGTCCTGGTGGGATTTGTGTGCAAAATTTTTACTCTTCTTTAAAAAGGCAGAACCAGCCTTTAGATCAAAAAAATAACTAACATAATTATAAAATACCATGATTTTTAACTGGTTTAAAATATTTATTTATCATTTAAAGCAAAGCAAATTGTTTTCGTTTTTAAATGTTTTAGGATTGAGTATCGGGATTTCGGGTGTGATTTTCGCTATTTTGTACTGGAATAATGAGCATGCATACGATCAATGGAATTCTGAAAAAGAGAATGTATATCAAGTGCTGAACGGAATGGGAAAAACGGGCGATATATGGACTACCAGCACAATTCCGTTTGGTATGGCTTGTAAAGCAACTATTCCCGAAATAGATCAAATTTGTTTTCTTAATGATTGGTATAGTCAGGGGGTAATAAAATATCAGAACAAAAAAGTAATCGACAAAAAGATAACTGTTTCTGATAATAACTTTTTCGATTTTTATCCATTTCCAATATTAAAAGGTGCCAAAAAAGACATCTTAAAAGAAGAAAACAGTGTTGCAATTTCTGAAGATCAGGAAAAACTGCTTTTTAAAAATAATGAGGATCCAATAGGAAAATCCATTACTTACGACAATAAGCCATACACCGTAAAAGCTGTTTACAGAATTATGCGCCCTTCTTCTGTTGAGCCAAATTATGTTTTTGGCGGTATTGTTCGTGAGCATGATCTTACTCAATGGGGAAATTTCAGCTACGGGTTAATGATTAAGACCAAAAAAGGTGTTGATCTTGCCACAGTTTCAAAGAAAATGCATCATGTAAATTATGTAAACAGAACTTTAAAGGATGCTAAAGAAAGCGGACAGCCTGTCGAACAATACATTAAAGAAAACGGAGAAATTAAAATTTATCTTGATCAGTTAAAAACGCTGCATCTGCATGGTACAAAATCTTCCGGATCAGCCACTCCTGAAGGAAAAGGAAATTTACAGCTTCTTTATATAATGGCGGGTTTATCTCTTTTAATTTTAGTTTTATCATTGGTAAACTACATTAATCTGGCTACGGCTTCTGCCATAAAACGTGCTAAAGAAGTGGGAGTACGCAAAATTGTGGGAGCTTCAAAAAAGCAGATTATTGCACAGTTTATATTTGAAACGGCAATAATTGTAACCATTGCCATTTTGTTTGCTTTGGCCATTGTAGAACTTTCATTACCCTATTACAATACCTTTTTAAGAAAAACTTTGACTATGAATGGCAGTGAATTTTATCTGCAGCTCATTTTGATTTTTGGATTAGTAATCATTCTTGCGGGTATATTCCCTGCCATTTATATCTCAAATTTTGAGACGTTAAAAGTTTTAAAAGGTAATTTTTCGAGAAGCAAAAGCGGTATCTGGATTCGAAATTCGATGCTTATTTTTCAATTCGGAATTGCAGCATTTTTCATCATTGGTGCTTTAATTGTAAATTCTCAGGTAGATTTTATGATGAATAAAGACCTTGGTTTTAGCGGCGATCAGGTAATACGAATTCCTTTTAACTATCAGGATTATGATAAAAAAGGAGAAAAATATCAAACTACAAAACAGGAAATTCTTAAAATGCCCGGAGTGCAGCAGGTTTCTACTTTTGCAGGTACTTTTGGAAACAGTACGAATTCGAGCTCAGGTTTTACGCATAACGGGGTTTCTGTTCAGCCTAGAAATGTTGAAATGGATTTTGATTTTCTGGAAATGATGAAAATTAAAATTGTGCAAGGCCGTGATTTATCTCCAAAATTTGCCTCTGATACCATTGACAACTGGCTTATAAACGAAACTTTAGCTAAAACTTTGGGCCTTAAAAACCCTATAAATACTGTTATTTCTTCGGGCTGGGGAAATGAAAAAGGAAATTTAAAATTTAAAGTAGTAGGTGTTGTTAAAGATTTTCATATTACCGGACTGCAGAATAAAGTTCCGCCAATGGTTTTTATAAACTTAAAAACTTTAAAATGGAATAATTTTCAAAATGTATATTTAAAAGTTTCTCCAAATAATTTATCAGAAACTCTGGCAAAATTAAAAACTTATTGGGAGGCAAACATAAACCCTGATTATCCTTTTGATTACGAATTTGTTAACAAAGGATTTGCTAAAACTTATGAAGAACAGGTGAAACAAAAAAATCTGTTTTTTATCTTAAATTTAGTCGTAATTATAATTGCTATCTTCGGATTGTTTGCTTTGGCATCATTTTCGATGGAGAGAAGACTGAAAGAAATTGCGATTAGAAAAACCTTAGGAGCAGAAACGGATATTTTATTGAAAGAATTATCCAGACAATATATCATTTTCTGCGGAATGGGATTTTTAATTGGAATTGTTCCAGCATATATTTTATTGCAAAAATGGCTGGAAGATTTTGCTTTTAGAGTCAATATTTCAATCGTTCCGTTTAGTATTGCATTGGTTTCGCTTTTAGTCCTTACATTGTTAATTGTAATAACTAAAGCCTATCAGGTTACTAAAATCGATGTTTTGAAATATTTAAAATATGAATAACTTGTAGACCATTTTTTTAAAAAACCCTCGCTGAAAATTAATTCTAACGAGGGTTTCTTTTTTATTTTAGGGCAACAGAATCGCCATACAAAAGTTTATCTAATTGCTTATCACGATCGTAAACATCAGGATAAAAACCAATTTCGCCGTCGTCTGTAACCCAGGCTGTAAAATAACCTATATAAATTGGAATTTTATTTTTGAGCATGCAGGTAGTTTCTTTTTCACCGCTCATAGCATCATTTATTTTATCAACAGGCCAGTCTGGATTGTCTTTTAGTATTTCTAATGCTAATTTTTTAGCATCTCTAACATTAATACATCCGTGGCTGAAGGTTCTTTTTTCAAAATCAAACAAACTTTTTGCCGGTGTATCATGCAGATAAATATCGTTTGGATTAGGAAACATAAATTTTACTAACCCTAAAGAGTTATTAGGACCTGGCTTTTGTCTTACACTTCCGCCATTCCACTCCATATTATGATCTGCAAGGTAATTTTTATCTTCGGCCATTTTAAGTTTCAGCTCATTTTTAATAATACTTGCCGGAACATACCAATAAGGGCTGAAAACAATTCGGTCAATATTGCCGCTAAAAATTACGGTTTCTGTCATTCGGGTTCCCACAAAAACGTCCGAAACTAAATCATATTTTCCATCCTTAACATAAATCAGCCTGAACGAAGGAATATTAACCATTACATATTCATCTGCTTTGGCTAGTTTAGTCGGAATCCATCTGCATCGTTCCATATTCAGCATAATAGTTCTAATTCTGTTGCTGATTGGTTCGTTCATTTGATCTATCTGCTCTTTCGTAAAAGTATAATTCAATTTTAGTCCATATCGTTTTTTATACTTTAAAACAGCATCCATCATTTCCTGATCATAATACTGGCTTTTTGAATCTTCTTTTAAATCGCCAACGACAAATAAGCGTTCTCTAATTTGCTGGACAACTTTACCGCTGTCTAAAGGTTTTAATTCTTTGTAATTAGCTTCGTCGATTTCAATTTTTTTCCAAAGCCCGTTTTTTTCAATGTTTCGGTATCTCTGCAATACATTTTGAAGTTTATAATACTGACTAAAAAGAAGGTTTTCATCTTTATTTAAACGGTTTGGATCGCCCATTAATGAATCTAAAATCCTATCATAAGAAATGGTTTTTGTTGGCAGAAACCAGCCAATTGATTTCAAAGTCTGCGGATCGACACCAGAATAAACGTTACTGGCATAAAAAACATACATATTAGACAATAACAATTCTGTATCTGCTTTAGGAAGTTTGTTTGTAACGTTTTCATTAAAAACATCATCAACCAAGTCCATATAGGGCATTTCGGCATTTATTCCCTGATCTTCTAGAAGGCTGACTTTGTGATACAAAAGTGCTCCAAATTCGCTGACACTTTTATCGTCGTACCAAATGGTATTATAGTCTTTCTTTTTATAAAGATCTTCAACATCTTTTTGATATTTTTTTAGTTTGGGATATTTTTTATAAAAAGAATTAATAGAAGCAGCATCAATTGTTCCAAAAACAATAGTTGTCTTGACATTTAAAATGTTATCAAATTCGTTGATCTCGTTTTTAAATTTAAGAGTATTGCTTGCCGGGGTAAAAGAAAACATTAAAAAACTACAAGCAGCAATTACAGATAAAAAAGTAAAATTTCGCATATTTTTAAGTTTTAAATTTTTTAAACAAAAATTATTTTAAAAAATACCGAAAACTCATAATGAAGCTCCAAAATAAGTTTTCATAACTTTTTTGTTTTATTTGGAAATCTTCGATTTAGGGTACTCAAATTTAACTAAGATAATTGACATTTTTGTATTTATTGACGTAAATTTCATACGAATTTTAAAAAATGAAAAGCGTTAAAAATTGAGGTTTTAAAATAACATGCATCATTTTGACTAATCTCAATATCAATAAATACAATTTAAAAGCGTTTGAATCCGAACTTAATCTGTTATCTTTGCAGTCTGAAATCAGTTTAAATTAACATAGAAATTTTAAATTGATTTCTTTCCATACATAATAGCACAATAAAATGAAATTAGATAGAAAAGAAATTCTTAAAGCTTTAGAAACAATTACTATAGCCGGGGAAGGAAAAAATATGGTTGAAAGCGGTGCGGTTGCTAACGTACTTACTTTTGGTGACGAAGTTGTTGTCGATTTAGTATTGCACACGCCGGCTATGCATATCAAAAAAAGAGCAGAAGACGATATTAAAAAAACGATTCACGAATTAATATCTGCCGATGCAAAAATTAAAGTTAACATTAAAGTAGAAACTCCGGAAAAAGCAGAAATTAAAGGTCGTGCTATTCCTGGAATTAAAAATATTATTGCTGTTGCTTCTGGAAAAGGAGGAGTTGGAAAATCTACCGTAACTGCAAATCTTGCTGTTACGCTTGCTAAAATGGGCTTTAAAGTTGGTGTTTTAGATGCCGATGTTTACGGACCATCTATGCCGATTATGTTTGATGTTGAGAATGAAAAACCGGTATCGATTACGGTTGACGGAAAATCAAAAATGAAACCAATTGAAAGTTATGAAATTAAAATGCTTTCTATCGGTTTCTTCACATCGCCAAGCCAGGCTGTAATCTGGAGAGGTCCAATGGCCGCAAAAGCATTAAATCAAATGATTTTTGATGCTGACTGGGGAGAATTAGATTTCATGTTATTAGACTTACCTCCGGGAACAGGAGATATTCACCTTTCTATCATGCAGTCGCTTCCAATTACCGGAGCTGTTGTAGTAAGTACACCGCAGGCTGTGGCTCTTGCCGATGCTAAAAAAGGAGTTTCGATGTTTATGCAGGACAATATTAATGTTCCTGTTTTGGGAATTATCGAAAACATGGCTTACTTTACACCTGAAGAATTACCAAATAACAAATACTATATTTTTGGTCAGGAAGGAGCAAAAAATCTTGCAGCAGACTTAGACGTTCCATTTTTAGGAGAAGTTCCTATTGTACAATCTATTCGTGAAGCAGGAGATTACGGACGTCCGGCAGCATTGCAGACGGCTTCGCCAATCGAAGCTGTTTTTGAAGAAATTACAAGAAATGTAGTTCAGGAAACAGTAAACAGAAACGAAAGTCTTCCGGCTACTGAGGCAATCAAAATTACAACAATGGCAGGTTGTTCTGCAGTAAAGAAAAATTAATTAGATAATGAGATAATCTGCCAATTAGATACAATTTTCTAATTGGCACATTTCACAATTGACACATTATAATTATGACAACAGAAGAATTAACAAATAATGTTTTATTGGCTTTAGATGAAATCAGGCCATTCTTAAAATCCGACGGCGGAGACATTACACTAATATCTATCGACGATGATAAGCATGTAAAAGTTCGTCTTGAAGGCGCATGCATAAGCTGCAGCGTTAACCAGATGACACTTAAAGCTGGGGTAGAAACAACTATAAAAAAGTATGCACCGCAAATTGAAACTGTGGTAAATATTATGTAACAAAAGCCGTATTTAGGCCCCTAATTTGATTCTGCTGAATTAACAAGAATAATAGGCCTTTATACAATAACTTTTGTAAAAATTCAATAAAAAGCTTAATAATCATAGTTTTTTGAGGATTTAGCAAAAAACAATACGAAGATTTAAGAGTTTTAGTTAACTATTTGTTACATTTTTAACTTAAATTTGTGACATAACCTAAATCTTAAATCTATGAAAAAGTTTTACGCTCTATTTTTATTATTGTTTTTTGCAGCTGTGAATTATGCTCAGAACAAAACAGTTATTGTTGACAAAGCTTGGGTAAGCGAATCTGAAGAATGGTCAGATTTTACATATTCAGGAAAAATTGTATTTTCAATTAATCCTAATGATACTCCAGGAACCTTAAGTATTGGAAATTATGATTTCTTATATGACTTTGTTGACGGAAAGGGTAAATTTTCAAACAAGGCAACTTATAGCGCTGCCCAGTTTTCAAATCCAAGAAAAATTTCTGTAACTACAGACAAACAGGGAGTTTTAAACTCTACTTATGAAGGTACATTGATTTTTCAATCAGATAGAGATTATTATTCGGTTATTGCAGTTATTACAATCCTTGAAAAAAGCGACAGTGTTTTAGGAGTAAAAATGCGCCTTAAAGAAGGTAACAGAAAGGAATACGCATTTAGCACTAAACCTGCTAGTTAGTATAAATACAGGATTTTTTCACGTTATAGAATCCTACCAATAAAATCCCATAATAAATGGATGTATTAATTAAGATTAAAGATCGAGAAGGAGTTATACACGAATTACAAGCTCCAACTGATATGGCAATGAATATAATGGAGTTATGCAAAGCATACGAACTTCCTGTTGAAGGAACTTGCGGAGGAATGGCAATGTGTGCTTCCTGCCAATGTTATGTTCTAAATGATGTTGCATTACCAGAAATGGGAGATGAAGAAGAAGCCATGCTGTCGGAAGCATTTTACGTTAAATCTAACAGCCGTTTAGGTTGTCAGATACCAATTACTGAAGAATTAGAAGGTTTAGAACTGGAGCTTGCTCCAGAATATTAATAAAAAAAGCGGGAATTAATTGATTCCCGCTTTTTTTATGCTTTCTTTATATTTTTATAATTTGTTAATTAGCTCTTCTGGATCAAAAGGTTCAAATTCTCTTTCTGAAAATGCTTCTGTCAAAATACCAGACGAACACAGCCAGGTAATTGTTTCTTCGAGTGTATTTCCAGCTTTGTAAATCATTTCGCTGTATCGCGCCAGTATATAATATTGATTGTTTAGAAAAATGATTTCATCTCCATCAAACGTATCACCAATTCTAATCGATTTCAATACTTCATCTTTTGTGAGCACTTCTTTTCCTTCATCCCAAAACCAATATTCAGTAATACGTTTTCTCCATTCATCAAGTGTAAGCATTATGGTTTCTGGAAGAAACATTCTTACATAAGTTCCGCCCATAATACCGCTTCCATATTGCAAAACATACTCTTTATAATCTTCATCAAAAGTTAAATTTAGTATTTTTTCGCACGCCAGAATATCTTCTTCATCGGCTGTAAATAGATCTGTTTTATTGGTTTGATAATTTGGAATTACCTTGTAGTTATCGAAATTCATTTGTTTTGTATTTTATAATAATTAAACCGATATCTATTTAAAATCAAATTTCATATTCAATTTCACCAATATACAATAAATTGAAATTTGAATTATTTATCGAAACAGGGTTTTTAATCTGATCTTTTGAGATAAATACAACCGTATTAATTTCTTCTATATTTTGATTTAGCTGAATTAACTTTTCTTTTGCCGTCAATATCCATTCTGAAGCATAAGAATATTTCTCAAATTTATCTTCGAACAATATATTTTCATCTTCAAAGCCGCTTTCCATAAAATCATGATCTAAATGATTTCTATCTTGTGATTTTGCAAACTCAGAAAGATATTTTCCCTCTATGTCATCTTCACTATAATAATTTTCATCTTCACCAATGAAATCAAAATATTCATCTTCTGATTTAAATTTTCCAAACCAAAAATGGGAGATTTCTGTTCTCATTAAAAATTGATTTATAATTAAAACAAAAGTATTATTTCAAAAGTACAATCACCAAAATATTTCTCACAAAAAAACCGTAGTTACATTATACTCAAAAGTCTTTTATATTAAGAGGCTTATTTGATACGATTATTATTCTCATCAATTTTAAAATATTTTCTTCTGTATTGATTTCTTTCTTCTTCATTTAACCAAATGATATTTTTTGGTCTTTCAATTTCTGGCAGTAAATAACTATCAAAATAATTCTCCAAGTACATAACATTCCACGGTGCTAGTCCAAAATAAACATTTCCAAGAGCTTTAAGGCTAACACCACCAGATGAATTCTTATTTTTTACCCTATCAGGACTTACCAGTATTTCATAATTATATAAAATTTTAAAAGTATAATTAGCTATTTCATCTTGATTAGAATTATATACTGCAAGCGGAAATACGTTTCTTAATTCATCTTGACTAATAAGCTCAATTTCTTTCTTTAAATTAAATAATGCTAAAATTGGACATCTTTTTGTTAGATGAGTTCCTACTATTTGACCAAATGCAAATGTGTTATCCAATAAAGGAATTGATAATATGTCTCCTACTCTCCATTTTTGGCTTGGGGGTCTTTTCCAGTTTTTAAGTATATTATAAATATTTTCAAGTTCTATTTCTGAAGGCATTTTACACTTTTCGCGAAAAGTTAAATTACAAATTACTTTTGCTACTTCAAAAATTGTATCAGCACTTCGACTGTCAATATGTGTATAGTCACTCTCATAATCAATATTTGGTTTTGGCTTTAAAGAAATATCTTTTAATTCTTTTTTTAAAATAGAAACAGCCTCAGATTGAAATTCCGTTTGAAAACAATCTGCCAGATCTTCAAATATTGTAAAAACGGCAGATATTTCATTAGGTAATGAGATTGAGAAGCATCCAAACTCTATATTGTCTTTATTCTTTTTCATTTAAATGAATTTAATTCTACAAAAGCTAAAATTACAAAAGAATAAAAGTTGGAACTATACAGTACAAGTCATAAAACTATCAAAATAAGCTATTTATAAAACACAAAAAAACCGTAATTACATTACTGCAATTACGGTTTTCTCTTTATAACAATTTTATTTAATCTCTCAATTATACCAAACCAGCCTGAATTAAATATTCAGCGATTTGAATCGTGTTTGTTGCAGCGCCTTTTCTTAAGTTATCAGCAACGATCCACATGTTTAATGTGTTTGGCTGGCTTTCATCACGACGGATTCTTCCAACAAAAACATCATTTTTACCTTCTGCATATAATGGCATTGGGTATGTAAAGGTATCTAAATTATCCTGTACTACTACTCCATCCGTATTGTGTAAAATTTCACGAACTTCACTTACATCAAAATCATTTGTAAACTCAACGTTTACAGCTTCGCTGTGTCCGCCTACTACTGGTACACGAACTGCAGTAGCAGTAACTCTAATGGTATTGTCACCAAGAATTTTTTGAGTTTCGCGAACTAATTTCATTTCTTCTTTAGTGTATCCGTTATCCTCAAAACTATCGCAGTGTGGAATTGCATTTCGGTGAATTGGATATTTGTAAGCCATATCACCCTGAATTCCTGCGTATTCGTTTTCTAATTGTTTAACTGCTTTTACACCAGTTCCAGTAATTGATTGGTAAGTAGAAACAATGATTCTTTTAATGTTGTATTTTCTATGCAAAGGAGCCAAAGCCAATACCATTTGAATAGTAGAACAGTTTGGGTTTGCAATAATTTTATCTTCTTTTGTTAATACAGAGGCATTAATTTCCGGAACCACTAATTTTTTAGTCGGATCCATTCTCCATGCAGATGAGTTGTCGATAACAGTTGTTCCGGCAGCAGCAAATTTTGGAGCCCATTCTAAAGATGTATCTCCTCCTGCAGAAAAAACAGCGATATCAGCTTTCATATCAACAGCTGTTTGTAATCCTACTACTTTATATTTGGTTCCTTTGTATTCGATTTCTTTTCCAACTGATCTTTCTGATGCAACAGGAATTAATTCCGTAACAGGAAAATTTCTTTCTGCTAAAACTTTAAGCATTACTTCGCCAACCATTCCGGTAGCACCTACAACTGCAATTCTCATTTTTATATTTTTAAATAATCAATTAATCTAATTTATATCGCAAAAATAAGTATAATAAAAGTCTTGGCAAGGTGATTCACAAAAAATAACAAAATGTTGTATTTTAAACAATTTGTAAAAAAACCGCCTCTTTAGAAGGCGGTTAAGTTAGACTTAGTGCAGCGGTATATTTTTATTTATTTTTTAATAAATCTCTAATTTGTGTAAGCAATTCTTCCTGAGTTGGTCCGGCTGGAGGCGGTGGCGGTGCAACATCTTTCTTTTTAGCATGGTTCATTGCTTTAATGATCAAAAATAAAACAAATGCAACAATTATAAAGTTTATTACAGCCGATAAAAACAGTCCGTATTTTACTCCTCCAAAAGCAGTTAACTGCTCAATAGTTGATAAATTAGCAGCATCTAAAGCCGGTTTCAATAACAGCGGCGTAATTACATCTTCTATAAATGAGCTCACGATTTTACCAAAAGCAGCTCCAATGATTACACCGACAGCAAGATCAACCACGTTGCCTTTCATTGCAAATTCCTTAAATTCTGAAAAAAATCCCATATCTGATCTGTTTTTGTTTATAATAATTGAATATCGAAAATACGCAATTTTCCTGAAAGTTCGGTACTCTATCTAAAAAATACTCGTTTTACACGCTGCGAAATACTGGTCATTATTTCATACGGAATGGTTTTTAATGCTTCAGCCATTTCTATAACCGTTGGGCTTTCGCCGAAAATAATTACCGAATCGCCTTCTTTGCAGTCTATATGACTTACATCAACCATTAACATATCCATACAAACACTTCCTACGATATAGGCTTTTTGATTTTTGATGGTTACAAAACCAATCTGATTGCCCCATAATCTCGAAATTCCGTCTGCATAACCAATTGGAATGGTTGCAATTTTTGTTTCTTTATCTGCCATAAAACGGCGTCCGTAACCAACGCTGTCACCTGCCGGAATAGTTCGAACCTGCGAAATAATCGATTTTAAGGTGCCTACGTTTTCCAGATATTTCTGTTCGGCCGGATCGTTGGAAACGCCATACAAACCAATCCCTAAACGCACCATATTGTATTGTGCATCTGGGAAATTACTGATTCCGGAAGTGTTTAAAATATGGCGGATTGGATTTATATTTAATTCTGAGATTAATTTTGAAGATAACCTTTCGAATAAACTTATTTGTTTTTCTACAAAATCAAAATGCTTCGGATCATCGCTCGTTGCCAAATGCGATAAAATACTTTGAACACGAACGGTTGAGTTTCCTTTTAAAGTCGCAATTAATTCGTCGATCGTATTATCCTCAAAACCTAAACGGTGCATTCCTGTATCGACTTTTATATGAATAGGAAAATCTTTTAAGTTCTTTTCTCTGGCTATTTTCAAAAAGGCATTTAAACCTTTTATGCTGTAAATTTCGGGTTCAAGTTTGTATTGAATTATCGAAGGAAAGCTGGTCGATTCTGGATTCAAAACCATAATAGGCAGTTTGATGCCGCCATTTTTCAGCGAAATTCCTTCATCGGCGAAAGCCACACCTAAATAATTTACTTTATTATGTTCGAGCAGTTTTGCAATTTCGAGTCCGCCGTTTCCATAACCAAAAGCCTTGACCATAACCATGATTTTTACATCATCGGCCAGTTTTGATTTAAAATAATTCAGATTGTGATTTATAGCATCCAGATTGATTTCGAGAACTGTTTCATGCGTTTTTTCTTCAAGCAGTGAAACAATTTCTTCAAACTGAAATGATCTTGCGCCTTTTATCAATATGGTTTCATTATTGAAATTCAAATTTTCAATTTCGGCGATAAATGCAGCCGTGTTTTGAAACATCGTACTGTTTGGAAACTTATCTTGAAAAGATGAAATTGTAGTTCCAATTCCAATGACACGGTTTATTTTATTATCTGAAATTAACTGCGCTACTTTTGAATACAGTTCTTCATTTGAAAATCCGCTTTGAAAAATATCTGATAGTATAACGGCTTTTGAAGCATTTTTTTTCTGGCTTTCCAGAAAATCTAAAGCGATTTTCAGCGATTGAAAATCGGAGCTGTAACTATCGTCTATTAAACTGCAATTGTGGATTCCGTTTTTAACTTCAAGACGCATTTCAACTGGATAAAGCATTTCCATTCTGTTTTGAATAATGGTAAAATCATATTCAAAATGCAGTAAAACCAATAAACATGAAATGGCATTTTCGATAGAAGCAGAATCGCTGAACGGAATTTCTAAATTAAAAATTTCGTCTTTATATTGATATTTTATTGTGGTTGAATCGTTTTTGGTTTCTTTTTTCAGAATAAAAACATCTGCAGAGGCATCTGCAAAACTCCATGAAAATAAGGCTCTGTTTTCTAGCGGATATTGAGCAGAAAAGTCTAAAAGACATTTATCTACCAATTCATTTTTTTGATAAATAATTACTGCTGACTTTTTGAAAAGCAGTAATTTCTCGTTGATTTTCTGAGTCAGATTTTCAAATCCTTCATCGTGTGCAGAACCTATATTGGTTAAAACTCCAATATTTGGTTTGATAATTTTCTCAAGATTAACCATTTCGTTAACCGTTGAAATTCCGGCTTCAAAAATTCCTAAATTGTGTTTTTCATTTATAGCAATAACAGAAAGCGGAACACCAACTTGTGAGTTATAACTTTTTGGGCTTCGGATAATATTATAATCAGGGCTTAAAAGAAAATTAAGCCATTCTTTTACGATGGTTTTTCCGTTGCTTCCGGTTAAACCAATAATAGGGAAATCGAATAAATCACGATAATAGGCTGCTAATTCCTGTAATGCTTTCAGCGTATTTTTTACAACAAAAAAATTGGCTTTTCCTTTTACATTTTCTGGTATATACTGAACTGCAAAATTCTGAACGCCTTTTTCTATTAATTCGGCAATATATAAATGAGCGTCATTATTCGCGCCCGAAAGAGCAATAAACAATGTTTGAGGTCCGTTTTGTAAAGAACGGCTGTCGATCGAAATATGATCTACAAAAATATCAGTATCTGAGCCTGTCCACTCGGCATTTAAAACCGGAATCAGGCTTTTTAAATTTATGCTCATTTAGAAATTCTTTTTGTCAAATTTAAAAAAAGGTTTGCCACGAATTCATTTTTAGATATAAAAAAGAGTTTGCCGCGAATTACACAAATTTCCACAAATTATTTTTTATTTTTTGCCACAGATTAAAAGGATTTAAATGATTTCTAATCTGTGATAATCTTTTAATCTGTGGCTAATTTTTAAGCATTCAACAAATAAATAATTTGTGGAAATTTGTATAATTCGCGCCGGAAAACTAAATATTCACAGCAAAAAACATTAATTTATTATATTTGTTAAATACCACAAAATAATTCGTTTTGAAAAAAATACTTCCACTATTCTCCTATATACTTCATCCGATTTTTATATCGATGTATGCAACATTGTTTTATCTTTATTGCAAGGATGACATTTTTACAACCCAGGAAAAATACTTTGTTTTATTTCAAATATTGGTCATAACGATCATCGTTCCAATATTATTTTTTATGCTTCTTCGCTCAACAGGTCATGTAAAATCGATGATGCTGCCAGAGAACTCGCAGCGCCGTATTCCTCTTATTTTACAATGTTTTTTATATATTTTACTGGTAAAAAGAAGTATTGTGATTATGCGCTATCCAGAACTTCATTTCTTTTTTCTGGGTGCTTTATTTACTACTATTCTGGCCTTGGTGCTTTCTCTTTTTAAAATCAAAGCAAGTCTGCACATGGCAGCAATAAGCGGTTTTACAATTTTTGCAGTTGGGTTAAACCTTCATCTGCAGTTACATAATCCATATTGGGGAGCGCTTTTAATTTTATTGTCCGGAATTACGGCTTCATCACGATTAGAAATGAATGCACATACTCCTAAAGAATTATTAATTGGATTGTTTGTGGGCGTTTTACCGCAGGTGCTGTTTTTGTATTTGTGGTTATAAAATGTAGAAAATTAATCCCGCATTTAGGGTTTTCATGCTTACTTTTTCTCCGTTTAATGTTGTGGTTCCGTCTTTAAACAGCGGACTTAAACCATAATACAAATATAAATTCCATGTATTGTATCCTGCAGAAAGATACGGACCGTATTGAAATTTATTAATATTGGAGTTATTGTTTATTTTATATTTATTCTCACCGTCATCTAAAATTGAAGAGTTTGAGAATAAATAGCTCAATTTTACTCCTGCATAGATTCTCCAGAATTTTGTGCTTTCATAAGTTGAATTACGCCATCTAAATTCTATCGGAAGATCAACAGAATATTGTCTGTATCGGTTTGAAGCAATTTCTCCTGCATCAACAACATTATAAACTATTGTTCCGTTTCCATCTTTTGAAACTGCAAAATTTTGATAATAGTTTTGATAGCTCAATCCTAAACCGGCCGCAATAGCAACTGTTCTTGATTTGTTGATTGGCATATCACGAAGAAAACCGCCCGAAAGTCCAAGCGAGAATTTATTCTGTTTAAATTTTTGAGGAATATCAGTAAACATATTATACGTTACCGAAAAGTAAAACTGATCTTCTCTATACAAAGAATCTATTTTAACTATAGGTTTTATTTCTGGTTTTGCGTCCTGCTGTGCAAAAACATTAAAAAATGAAACTAAAAACAAACAGCTAAAAATTAATCGCATAGATTTTTTGAGTTTAAAAGAGGTTTTACAAAATAAACGTTTTATAGAATCAATTTATTTCACTTACAAATATAATATAATGCTAGTTCAGGATGTGATTAGAAAGTAATTATTCTTTTTTTGATTACAAATAATTGGTTTTACTGAAGTTTTTTCAAAGATTATGCAGCAGAATTTAAAAAATAGATTTGTAATTGTATGATCTTTTATACCTTTGTGGTTGATGAAGAAAAAACAGCTCATATTAAGTTTCTCATTTGCTGTAACAGTATTGTTCTCGATATTGTTTCAGTCAATACACAGTTATGAGCATATTGTAAAACAGCTTTCTGAAAAACAATGTCATCACGATTATAACGATCCAAATGGCGAAATAACGCATCAGCACCACAATTACGATCTATGTTTTGTTTGTAATTTTGCTTTTGAAACCTTTATTGTTCCAGAAAGTTTCTCTTTCCAATTTCATTCTTTTGACAGTCAGATTCCTTATTTTTTACCACTGTCAGAAAAGATTTTTTCAATTTCAAGACCTTCATATTTACTTCGGGGGCCGCCGGCAGCTATAGTTTAAACCGCCATTAAAAAATCACATTTCTTTTTAAACTAAATTCAAAACGACATTGAGTTTCCTAATCCTATTTTTATCAATCAGGATCAGAATGCTTTGCTGTTGGTTTTAATTTCATTTAAAAGAAAAAAATCAATTTAACTATAGCACATTTTTCAAATGAAAAAATTCATAATAGCCCTTGTTTTAGGGTTTTCGGGCTTGCTTTCTGCCCAAAATTCAGTTTCAGGAACTGTAACCGATAATCAAAATAATCCATTACCGGGCGTTTCAGTTTATGCACCTGAATTACATAAAGGAACCACTACAGATGCAAACGGGAAATACGAATTGAACAATCTTCCAAACGGAAGTCTTCGAATTGCTTTTACTTATGTTGGATATGCCAATCAAAATAAAACTATTGCAAAATTATTGAAGCAAAATACTTTAGATATTACTCTTGAAGAATCGATTCTGGAAATGGATGAAGTTGTGGTTTCAACTCCTTTCAATAAACTGCAGTCACAAAACGTAATGAAAATTGAGCATGAAAGCATCAAAACATTACAGCAAAAAGGAACTTCAACTTTAATTGAAGGTTTGGCAACTATTCCCGGAGTAGCACAGATTTCTACCGGAACTTCTATTGGGAAACCCGTAATTCGTGGATTAAGCGGTAATCGTGTATTGGTTTATTCTCAAGGCGTTCGTATCGAAAATCAGCAGTTTGGAGACGAACATGGTTTAGGTTTAAACGATGCCGGAATAGAAAGTGTTGAAGTAATTAAAGGTCCGGCATCTTTATTATACGGCTCTGATGCTTTGGGAGGGGTTTTATATTTTAATCCTGAAAAATTTGCTGATGCAGGTACTTTTAAAGCTAATTTCAGCCAAAAATATTTTACAAATACACAAGGAAGTAATTCTTCTATTGGTTTAAAAACTTCTACAGACAACTGGAAATTTCTGGCTCGCGGAAGTTACAACACGCATTCAGATTACAAAATTGCCGATGGTGATCGTGTAACTAATTCACGTTACAACGAAACTGATTTTAAAACCGGAATTGGCTACAGCAATTCGAGTTTTTCTAGTGTTTTGAGATACAATTACAATAAATTGGATATTGGAATTCCGGAAGATGGAATTGCTGAGCAGTCTTCAAGCAAAGACACGCAGTTTCCAAGACAGGGAATTTTTAATCATTTATTGAGTTTAAACAATGTTATCTTTTTTGAAAACTCAAAACTTGATGTTGATTTAGGATATATCTCTAATGACAGAAGCGAATTTGAAGACAGTAACGAAGCTTCTCTTCACATGAAATTGAATACTTTCAACTATAATGCAAAATATCATTTTCCAAAATTCGGAAAAATTGAAACTATTTTAGGCGTTCAGGGAATGCATCAAACGAATAAAAATTCGGGTGAAGAATATTTAATTCCAGATGCTACAACAAACGATTTTGGAGTTTTTGGAACTGCAAATTACGAATGGGACAACAGTGTTATTCAGGCTGGACTGCGTTTTGACAACCGAAATATTACTTCAATAGCACATGGAATTGAAGGCGAAGAAGGTTATTTCCTTCCTCTTGACAGATCTTTTGACAGCTTTAATGCTTCTTTAGGATATAAAACAAAATTAGCTGAACCATTAACGCTTCGTTTAAATGTTGCTACTGGTTTTAGAGCACCAAACTTAGCCGAATTAACTTCAAACGGTGTTCACGAAGGAACAAATCGTTATGAAATTGGAAATGCTAATTTGAAAACTGAACAAAACGTTCAGACTGATTTGAATTTAGAATACAAAAACACGCACTTTGAATTCTTTGTAAACGGATTTTACAATCACGTAAACAATTATATCTATACTTCGCCAACTGGAGAAGTTCGTGAGGATAATGATGTTTTTGCTTATGTTCAGGATAATGCAAAATTATATGGTGGCGAAGTTGGTTTACACTTTCACCCGCATCCTTTAGACTGGTTACATTTTGAGACCAGTTTTGAAACGGTTACAGGTAAAAAAGACAATGATGATTATCTGCCGTTAATTCCGGCAAACAACTGGAACAATACGCTTAGAACTGAATTTAACATCAAAGACTGGTTAAGCGAAGGCTTTGCTTCTTTAAATGTTTCTTCGACTTTCAGCCAGGATAATGTAAGCGGTTTTGAAACAGCTTCTAAAGGGTATACTTTGGTAAATTTAGGTTTTGGAGGAACGGTAAAACTAGGAAAAACTGCTTTTGACATTAACTTAAACGGAAACAATTTATTCGACAAAAAATATATTGCACACCTTTCAAGATTAAAAACTGACGGTATTCCGAACATTGGAAGAAACATCGTTTTGGGAGTTAATTTTAATTTATAATTTTAAATTTAACCGCAAAGAGCGCAAAGTATTACGCAAGGTTCGCTAAGTTTTATTTTATAAAATGACGATTAAAAGATTCTCGCAAAGACGCCAAGCCGCAAAGAAATTTTAAAACTTTGCGCCTCCGCGTCTTTGCGAGATTAATTTTGCGTGCTTTGCGTAAACTCTTTGCGTTCTTTGCGGTTAGTAACACAACAATCTCACAAAAAGCGCTATTTTTGTTACAACAGATAAAAACTAACTATGAAAAAAACATTTTTATTAATGGCACTTACAACCGCAGGAATTTCGTTTGCACAAATTAAATATCCCGAAACCAAAAAAGGTGAAACTGTCGATGTATATTTTGACACTAAAGTAAGCGATCCGTACCGTTGGCTTGAAGATGATAAATCTGCTGAAACAGGTGCTTGGGTAAAAGCTGAAAATGAAGTAACGTATGGTTATTTAGATAAAATTCCGTTTCGTGAGGAACTTAAAAAACGAATGGAAAAACTTTGGAACTATGAAAAAATAGGCGCTCCGTTTAAAGAAGGAAAATTTACGTATTACTATAAAAATAACGGACTTCAAAATCAATCTGTTGTTTACAGAAAAGATCAAAGCGGTAAAGAAGAAGTTTTTCTTGATCCGAATACTTTCTCTAAAGACGGAACTACTTCTCTTGGCGGTTTAGATTTTTCTAAAGACGGAAGTAAGGCTGCTTATGCAATTTCTGAAGGCGGAAGCGACTGGAGAAAAGTGATTATTATTGATGCATTGTCTAAAAAAGTTGTAGAAGATACTTTAGTTGATGTTAAATTCAGCGGTATTTCGTGGCTTGGAAATGAAGGTTTCTACTATTCTAGTTATGATAAGCCAAAAGGAAGTGAATTATCTGCCAAAACAGATCAGCATAAATTGTATTTCCACAAGTTAGGAACTTCTCAAAAAGAAGATAAAGTAATTTTTGGAGCCGATCAAAAAAGAAGATATGTTGGCGGTTATGTTACCGAAGACAATCATTATTTAGTAATTACAGCTGCTAATTCTACTTACGGAAACGAACTGTATATTAAAGATTTAAAAACACCAAACAGTCCAATTATTACGATTGTAGATAATTTTAATACTGACAATTCGATTATCGAAAACGAAGGAACAAAATTATTCATTCACACTGATTATAATGCTCCTAACGGCAGAGTGGTTACTGTAGATTTCAGCAATCCAAAACAGGAAAACTGGAAAGATTTTATTAAAGAAACAGAGAATGTTTTATCTCCATCAACAGGCGGCGGATATTTCTTTGCTAACTATACAAAAGATGCCGTTTCATTGGTTTTACAATATGATTACAACGGTAAATTAGTCCGCGAAATCAAACTTCCTGCCGTTGGAACTGCCGGCGGATTTGGTGCTAAAAAAGAAGAAAAGATTTTGTATTACAGCTTTACAAATTATACAACTCCGGGATCTATTTTTTCTTTTGAACCAAAATCTGGAAAATCAGAAATTTATCAAAAACCAAAAGTTGATTTTAAAAGTGAAGATTACGAGTCTAAACAAGTTTTCTATACTTCAAAAGACGGTACAAAAGTTCCTATGATTATTACGTATAAAAAAGGAACAAAATTAGACGGTAAAAATCCAACTATTCTTTATGGTTACGGTGGATTCAATATTAGTTTAACACCAAGTTTTAGTATTGCTAATGCAGTTTGGATGGAAAACGGCGGAGTTTATGCTGTTGCCAATTTAAGAGGAGGCGGTGAATATGGAAAGAAATGGCATGATGCAGGAACAAAACTTCAAAAGCAAAATGTATTTGATGATTTTATCGCTGCTGCAGAATATTTAATTGCTCAAAAATATACCTCATCTGATTATTTAGCTATTCGCGGAGGATCTAACGGAGGTTTATTGGTTGGCGCAACTATGACACAGCGTCCAGATTTAATGAAGGTAGCACTGCCTGCAGTTGGTGTTATGGATATGCTTCGTTACCATACTTTTACAGCTGGCGCGGGCTGGGCATACGATTACGGAACTGCTCAGGACAGTAAGGAAATGTTTGAATACTTAAAAGGTTATTCTCCTGTTCAAAACGTTAAAAAGGGAACAAAATATCCGGCAACAATGGTAACAACCGGAGATCATGATGATCGTGTTGTTCCGGCTCACAGTTTTAAATTTGCTGCTGAATTACAAGACAAACAAGCAGGAGAAAATCCGGTTTTAATTAGAATTGATGTAAAAGCAGGTCATGGTGCAGGAAAATCTGTTGCAGCTACAATTCAGGAAAATGTAGACATTCAGGCTTTCACGCTTTACAATATGGGTTTTAAAGCTTTGCCTAAAAAGTAAGACTTTAAACTAAGTTTTTTTCAGCCACGAATTCACGAATTATTTTTGTGAATTTGTGGCTTTTTGTTTTGCCACGAATTACACGAATTTCCACGAATTCAAATTTTTAAAAGCTGCATCCTAATTTTTTTGCCACAGATTAAAAGGATTAAAATGATTTATCCACTGTGCTTTTACTTTTTAATCTGTGAAAATCCTTTAATCTGTGGCAAAACTTCAAAAAATAAATTCGTGGAAATTCGTGTAATTCGTGGCAAACCTTTTTTAAATTTGAGAAACTTAAAACTTAAACCATGAAAATTATAAAATGGGGAATTATAGGCTGTGGTAATGTAACCGAAGTAAAAAGCGGACCGGCTTTTCAGAAAGCACCAAACTCGGCTTTAGTTGCTGTGATGCGAAGAGATGCGAAACTTGCCGAAGATTATGCCAAACGCCACAATGTTCCGAAATGGTATTCGAACGCAGCTGATTTAATAAACGATCCCGAAGTTGATGCGGTTTATATTGCTACTCCTCCTTCTTCTCATAAAGAATATACTATTTTATGTGCCAAAGCCGGAAAACCGGTTTATGTAGAAAAACCTATGGCATTGACTTTTGAAGAATGCAATGAAATGATCAGCGTTTGCAAAGAACATAATGTTCCTTTGTTTGTTGCGTATTACAGAAGAGCTCTGCCCCGTTTTTTAAAGATAAAAGAAATAATCGATCAGGGAAAATTAGGAAATATTCGACATGTAAACTGTGTTTTATATCATCCTTTTGAAGAGCGTTATGACGATGAAATCAATCTTCCGTGGACGGTTCTGCCTCATATTTCAGGCGGCGGGATTTTTGTCGATTTGGCCTGCCATACTTTAGATTTCCTTGATTTTGTTTTAGGTCCGATAAAATCTGTTCGCGGACATGCGACTTCGCAGTTAAAAGCATATCCGGCTGAAGATGCGGTTTCAATGTCGTTTTTATTTGAAAACGGAATCCATGGATCTGGAATTTGGAATTTTGCCAGCTTTGAACGTTATGACAATACTGAAATTGTAGGCGATAAAGGAAAAATTTCTTTCTCTACTTTTGGAAATGATCCAATTCATATTCAATATGCAAATGGAGAAAAAGAAAGTCTTGCTATCGAAAATCCGCTTCATATTCAACAGCCTTTTATAGAAACTGTCATTACTGAGCTTTTAGGTAAAGAAGGTGCTTCTCCATCAAAAGGGATTTCCGGCGCAAGAACAACCTGGGTTATTGATGAAGTTTTAAAGGAGTTTAGAGAATCTAAATCGTAGCAATAGTATTTCGCCAAAAAGAAGAAATCTCACATAAAAAAAGAGGATATTCTTAACGAATATCCTCTTTTCTAAAAACTAAAAAACTTCTATAAAATTTAAAGGCTGTATTTAATTCCAAGTGTTAATCCTAAACCTGAAATACCTACATAAGAGCTTAACTCATCCATTGGTTTATCTTTGTTAACTCCATTAGGATTTGTTGCAGCATTGTTTGAATTCACATCTAAACCGTCTCTGTAATTAGTATGGATTTGAGCAGTAGTTCTGGTAGCTAAAGCATCTTGTCCGTTTACAGTAAATTCAGTTGTTTCTTTTGTTTTACCATGTACAGTAAAGTTACGGTACTCTAATTCTGCAAAAGCTGAAAGGTGTGAAGTAAGTTTATAAGTTGTACCTAATGCTGCTGTAAATCCAATAGTTGGATTTGGTTTTACTTTATCAACACTGTGAACATTTCCAAAAGCAGTTGGAGTTCCTGTTGGACTAAAAGCAATTGGAGCATATGCATCTGAAGTGATTTCTAAATCTCCATGAATTGGAACTAAAACACCAACTTTAGTATAAGGCTCAAATCCTTTATGTTCTCCTAAAAACATTACTACGGCTGGAGCAACATCAAAAGCAGTAATTTGACCTACCGATTTAAAACTATACACACCAGCTGGAGTGATAGGCACATCCGAAGTAGTTTGTGCCATCTTTTTATCATTACTTGTATAGTAATTTACACCTAATTCAAAACCAATTCTTGTAGAAAAACGGTAACCAGCAGTGATTCCTGTTCTAAAACCTTGTCCAAAAGAACCAGTAACACTTTTTTCAGATACTAATTTTCCTCCTACATAAGTTCTATCCATTGCATCATGCCCTCCAACAGTTGGAAATTCAGTTGAAGCAGTCTGATTAAAATATGATCCTCCTAATTTGAAATACCAGCTTTCTGGTTTTTCTGCTTTTTCTGTCTGCGCCACAGCTGTCATTGAGCAAACTAATAGTCCTAATAAAAATAGGTTCTTTTTCATAATTCTGATTTAATTGATTTATACAAATTTAGAATATCTTAACATATTCTGTAATTTGGATTAGTTAGACTTGGTACGAAATCGTTGTAATTTCAAGCAATATTACTAAAAAACTATTATGCATGCATAATTTTAACACTAAAAAAATGCATTCTTCTAAATTTTAACTGTTAAAATTTAGTTCAACTTAAAATTTATCTGCATTTTTTCCAATTCCTGCAGCAGCTCGGTGGAAATTCTTACTTTCAATCTTCTGCTTGGCATCGTAAGCTTGGTAACTACTTTTATTTCTTCTACCTCATTTACTTCTTGTATTTTGGTATCCTCAATTGCGGCATCTTCATTTTCATCATCAAAAACCGCATCATCAGCATCTTCAAAATCAGTTGGAGTCTCTACCTCAACCAGTTTTTTTATTTTTTCTAATTCCATGATTTCAAAAGTCACAGAATTATCTCCTTTGTTTTCATTAAACAAATGACTCAGTTTATGAATGAACTCCGGATGAAGATCTTTAATATTCAATAAAACAATCAGCTTTTTAGCAAAAGCTTCTAAAATGTCCTGCAATTGTCGAATCTCAACAAACTGCATTCTCGGATCTGTTTTTTTACCGGTGTCATGATTTACCCAGCCGTCTTTGATTAATATTTTCAAAAAGGCAAAATTGTTCTGAATTAAGAAATGGCGGAATTTCAGGTATTCTTCACCAAAAATCTTAAACTCATAACTTTCATCATATCCTTCTAAGTTGAAAGCGGCCCAGCCTTTTCCATTCTTAGCCACACGATGCTGTACGTTGTTGATAATTCCGGCAAAATTTAGATTTTTACCTACATATTCATTCATGCTTTTTAATGCTTCTAAACGAGCATTACAGAAGTATTTCATCTCAAATCTAAAATCATCCAGCGGATGTCCAGAAATATAAATTCCAACAACCTCTTTTTCTTTTGCCAGTTTTTCCATCGTACTCCAGTCTTCACATGGAGGCACAACTGGTTCTGCGATTTGTACTTCGCTGGCTTCTCCAAATAAACTTACTTGGGATGAGTTTTCATTTTCCTGAAACTTCGATCCATAACGCATCGCTTTTTCGTAGAATGTAATTCCGTCACCATCGTCGTGGAAATACTGCGCTCTGGTTGTTCCTTCAAATGAATCGAAACCTCCGGCAAGCGCTAAGTTTTCAATCGCTTTTTTATTGGCGGCACGCAAATCAATTCGTTTCGCCAAATCAAAAATCGATTTATATCTTCCGTCTTTTCTGTTTTCTACAATTGTTTCTACAGCTCCGGAACCCACACCTTTGATAGCTCCCATTCCGAAACGAACTGCGTAGTCATCGTTTACAGTAAATTTATAGTACGATTCGTTTACGTCAGGCCCAAGAACCTGTAATCCCATACGTTTACATTCTTCCATGAAGAAAGAAACTTGTTTGATATCGTTCATGTTATTCGAAAGTACCGCCGCCATATATTCAGCAGGGTAATGCGCTTTCAAATAAGCAGTTTGGTACGCAATCCAGGCATAACAAGTCGAGTGCGATTTGTTGAAGGCGTAACTCGCAAAGGCTTCCCAGTCTTTCCAGATTTTCTCCAAAATCTTGGCGTCATGTCCTTTTTGTGCTGCTTGTTCAACAAACTTGGGCTTCATTTTATCCAGTACGTCTTTTTGCTTTTTACCCATCGCTTTACGCAAGACGTCGGCCTCACCCTTTGTAAATCCTGCCAAAGACTGAGACAAAAGCATTACCTGCTCTTGGTAAACTGTAATTCCGTACGTTTCTGATAAATATTCGGCACAGGCATCTAAATCGTATTTGATTTCTTCATCACCGTTTTTTCTTCGAACGAAAGATGGAATATACTCCAAAGGTCCCGGACGATACAAGGCGTTCATGGCAATTAAATCTCCAAAAACCGTCGGCTTCAGATCTTTCATGTATTTCTGCATCCCGGGTGACTCATATTGGAAGATTCCAACAGTTTCACCTCTTTGGAAAAGCGCATACGTTTCTTCATCATCAATCGGGAAATTATCTGGATCGAGATCAATTCCTGTTCTGTATTTTACCAGTTTTACGGTATCTTTTATCAGCGTAAGGGTCTTCAGACCCAAGAAGTCCATTTTAAGCAATCCGGCACTTTCTGCAACCGAGTTATCGAACTGTGTTACATATAAATCTGAATCTTTTGCAGTTGTTACAGGTACGTAATTCGTAATATCCGACGGTGTAATGATTACCCCGCACGCGTGAATTCCCGTGTTACGCATCGATCCTTCCAGAATTTTTGCCTGCTGAATGGTTTCTCCTGCTAAATCATCTTCATTGGCAATCGCGATTAATTCTTTTACATTATCAAATTCGTCAGAACGAAGCGCTTTTTTAACTTCCTCTTCACTCTCCGAAATAAAACGCGCTAAATTCCATTTTGACGGCATCATTCCCGGAATCAGTTTCGCAATTCTATCGGCTTCAAATAAAGGTAAATCCAATACACGCGCCGTATCACGAATCGCCGATTTAGTCGCCATTTTACCATAAGTGATAATCTGTGCTACCTGTTTTTGACCGTATTTGTTGATTACATAATCCATTACACGTCCACGACCCTCGTCATCAAAGTCGATATCAATATCGGGCATCGATACACGGTCAGGATTTAGGAAACGCTCAAAAAGCAAATCGTACTTAATAGGGTCAATATTTGTAATCCCCAGACAGTAAGCAACGGCAGAACCCGCTGCAGATCCACGCCCAGGACCTACCGATACGTCCATTTTTCTTGCCTCGGCGATGAAATCCTGTACAATTAGGAAATAACCCGGATATCCTGAATTCGAAATCGTCATTAATTCAAAATCCAAACGCTCCTGAATTGATTCGGTAATTTCGCCGTATCTTCTTTTCGCACCTTCCATCGTAAGGTGTCGCAAGTATTTATTTTCCCCTCTTACACCACCATCTTCTTCATCTTCAGGAACCATAAATTCGTCAGGGATTTCGAATTTAGGAAGCAATACATCACGATAAAGTGAATACCCTTCAACCTTATCAATAACTTCCTGAATATTGATAATGGCTTCGGGTAAATCGGCGAAGAGCTTTTTCATCTCTGCTTCCGACTTGAAATAATATTCCTGATTTGGAAGTCCGTAGCGGTAACCGCGTCCACGTCCAATAGGTGTTGCCTGCTTTTCACCGTCTTTTACACAAAGTAAAATATCATGCGCATTTGCATCTTCTTTATTTAAGTAATACGTATTGTTTGTCGCAATTAATTTGACATTGTGTTTTTGCGAAAATTCAATCAGGGTTTTGTTGACACGATTTTCATCTTCCTGATTATGACGCATAACTTCCAGATAGAAGTCTTCGCCAAATTGTTCTTTCCACCAAATCAATGCTTCTTCGGCTTGGTTTTCACCGATGTTTAGGATTTTACTCGGAATTTCTCCGTATAAATTCCCAGACAAAACCATAATATCGCCTTTGTATTTTTCGACGATGTTTTTGTCGATTCTCGGTACATAATAAAATCCTTCAGTATAAGCAATCGAAGCCATTTTAGCTAAGTTGTGGTAACCCGCTTTGTTTTTGGCCAGTAATACAACCTGATAACCGTTGTCTTTTTTACTTTTATCTAAATGATTTTCGCAGATATTAAATTCACAGCCTACAATTGGTTTTATTTCGGTTTCTGTTGGTTCTTCTCCTGCTTCAACCAAAGCTTTGTTTTTTCCAGATGCTGCTTTGTTATGATTCATTACGGCACTCACAAAATGGAAAGCTCCCATCATGTTTCCAGTATCAGTCATCGCTACGGCAGGCATTCCGTTTTTAGCTGTTGCTGCTACAATATTTCCAATTCCGATAGTAGATTGAAGTACCGAAAACTGCGTATGATTGTGTAAATGCGCAAATTTTGCTGCTTTGAAATCAGCTTTATCTTCTTCTGAAACAACGGTCTGCTGCCCTTCTCCAGCTAAAGCTTTAAGCTGTTCCCTGATTTTATCTGAAGCAGCTTTTAAATTAATGTGTTTTAAACCAATTAACTTAAATGGCTCAGCATTTCTTTCTTGAAATTCTTTGAAATATTCCTTCGGAACGTCTAATTCTTCTTTTGTAAAAACCTCTCTTCTAACCAATTCCAAGAAACAACGCGTAGTTGCCTCAACGTCGGCAGTTGCATTGTGCGCTTCCGCGAAAGGCTGATCGAAAAGATAGCTGTGTAATTCGGTCAGAGTCGGCAATTTGAATTTTCCTCCACGACCTCCAGGAAGCTGTAATAACGAAGCCGTAACTTCGGTACAAGTATCCAAAACAGGCATTGAAGCCATTTGAGACTCCACTCCCATTCTATGGAATTCAGCTCCCATAATATTAACGTCGAAACCTAAATTTTGTCCAACGATAAATTTAGTTTTGCTTAAAGCAATATTGAATTTCTCCAGAACTTCGGCCAAAGTGATTCCATCGGCTTCAGCCAATTCAGTTGAGATTCCGTGAATACGCTCGGCATCATACGGAATATTAAATCCTTCTGGTTTTACCAAATAATCCTGATGCTCAATAAGCTGTCCCATTTCGTCATGAAGCTGCCACGCAATTTGTATACAGCGAGGCCAGTTATCAGAATCGGTTATCGGGGCATCCCAGCGTTTTGGTAATCCGGTTGTTTCGGTATCGAATATTAAATACATAGAGTTGTAAAAGTCAAATTTTAAAGCTCCAAATTCCAAATCACTCACATTGCAAAACATTGACAACATGAAACATAACAAAATGCGAAATGAAAAATCGGAGGAATTCAAATTTACGCTTTTTTTAGAGAAATAAAGAAGCGAAAGTTGTTAACAAAAACGTTAATTAAAACTCCTCGATTGCAATACTTAAAATTTTAAACACATAGAAACATAGATTTCAATTTTATAAAAAGAAGCCTAAAAAAAATCTAGATTTTTAACACATAGCTATATAAGTGAAACGTCTTTGTAGACAAAGAAAAACTATGTCTCTATGTGTTTAAAACAAATTACACTCAAAGTTTTTAATCCAAAAAACTTCGATTATTCATTTTGGATACTCATTGTACCAAAATGAACACTTTTAAGCTGTACTGTATTCTGAACTTTGCTTCATCAAATTATAACAATTAAAAAAACAATAATCATGAAAACAATTTTTATCACAGGCGCATCATCAGGTTTAGGAAAAGCAACAGCAAAATTATTCCACGAAAAAGGATGGAATGTAATTGCAACCATGAGAACTCCAGAAAAAGAAACAGAACTTTCTCAATTAAAAAATGTAACGCTTTTACCATTAGACGTCACCAATTACGATCAAATTCAAAACACAGTAAAAAAGGCATTGGAACTAAGCGATATCGACGTTGTTTTTAATAACGCGGGATATGGATTAATTGGGCCTTTGGAAAGTCTTTCTGACGATCAAATCACCAAACAATTAAACACTAACTTATTAGGAGTTATTCGAGTTACCAATGCTTTTATTCCATATTTCAGAGAAAGAAAAAGCGGTTTATTTATCTCAACAACTTCTATTGGCGGATTAATCGCTTTCCCTTTAGGATCTGTTTATCACGCAACGAAATGGGGATTGGAAGGTTGGAGTGAAAGCATGGCTTACGAATTAAATCCGTTTGGCGTACATATTAAAACGGTTTCTCCGGGTGGTATTAAAACAGAATTTCTTCACGGCTCTCTTGACACAGGAGCAAAACCAGAATACGAAGCTATGACCAACAGTATGTTTGCAAGTGTTGACACGATGTTTGAAATGGCATCAACTCCAGAACAAATTGCCGATGTGGTTTATGAAGCTGCAACTGACGGAAAAAATCAGCTAAGATATGTTGCTGGTGAAGATGCAAAAGCACTTTACAAACAAAGATTAGAATTAGGCGCAGAGACTTTCCGTACTGAATTTGGAAAACAGTTTCTTGGAGCATAATAACTCCTAATAAGTCTGTCCAAAAAGCTTCCAATATTCTTTTTTTAAGCTCCAGCGGAGCGAAATTATGTATAGAAATTCAATAATCCAGACACAAAAGAGCTCCAGCGGAGCAAAATATTTATCGCAATGAATATGTCGCTCCGCTGGAGCTTTGTTCTCAATAATAAACATGATTTCTATAAATATTTCGCTTCTCCGAAGCTGATTTTAGTCTCTCAAATTTTCATACTTTTATATCATGGAAAGAAAAAACAATAATCCGGAAAAAATCTCTTCTATATCGCAGTTTCATGACCTGCTTCGACTGCCAAAACCGCTTCATCCGATGGTCAGTTTGGTAGACAATACGCTATTGGTTATCAATGAAGATTTGGCAAATCATGCTTTTTTGCTTGATTTTTACAAGGTGTCTTATAAATTTTCCACTAATAGCAAAATGGGTTATGGACAAGGTTATTATGATTTTAACGAAGGCGGACTTATGTTTGCTTCTCCAAATCAGTTGATCTTTACTGAAAATGAGGAAGGTGCTGCATACGGTGGTTATACACTTCTATTTCATCCTGATTTCATTCGAAATTATCCTTTGGGAAAAAGCATCAAAAAATATGGTTTCTTTTCTTATGACACCAATGAAGCTCTGCATCTTTCAGACGGTGAAAAAACAATTATTATAGGATTATTACAAAGCATCGACAATGAACTCAATACGGCAATTGACGAAATGAGCCAGGATGTGATTGTTTCTTATATTGATGTTTTGCTGAATTACAGCAATCGTTTTTACAAACGCCAATTTATTACCAGAAAAACCATCAGTCACGATTTGTTATTAAAAGTCGAAGAAACTTTAGACAACTACATCAGCAATGCAGAAACCTTGAAAAAAGGATTACCAACAGTAGAATTTCTGGCTTCACAAATTAATGTTTCAAGTCATTATCTCAGCGACATGCTTCGTAACTTAACTGGATTAAATGCGCAACAGCACATTCATTCGAAATTAATTGAAAAATCAAAAGATTTCCTGATCACTACCAATCTTTCAGTAGCCGAAATTGCTTATCAATTGGGTTTTGAATATCCGCAGTCATTTAGTAAATTATTCAAAAAGAAAACGAGCCTTACTCCGTTAGAATTTAAAAACTCTTTGAATTAATTTTTAAAAATTATTGTCTTTAAAAAATCAGTTTCTGCCTCAAAAAATCATAAAATTTGATAAAAATACACTTCTTGGATGTCGTAGTATTTTGATGTTTTATTGAATCTAAATAACGTCTTAAAAACTCCTTTAAAAGCTTTCAAAAACCCAAAAAGCATTCTTTTTGCAAAAATTTCAAAACTAACAATTATTACTATTTTTATACATTTTGTTAGATTTTTTCAATCAAATTCTTATATTTTATAGTGATTATGAGATAAATTTGCAAACTATTAAAACAAAAAACAAACAAGAAAAATTAAAGCCGAAAAAGAAAAAGCAAATCAATTTCTTAATCATTTTTCTTTCAAATTTTAGTCTGCAAAAGCCGTTTGGCAATTTGTAATTTAGTTTGGGTATCGTATATAATGAAATATCGAAATTGACGCTTTTTTATCTTTTTTTACTTTTGTTTTGCTATTATAATGAACAGGAAATTGCTGTGGTTATAGAAATTACAATTAAAAAAAATAAAAAATGAGTAAGACATTATTTGACAAAGTATGGGATTCACATGTTGTGCGTAAAATTGAAGATGGACCAGATGTGTTTTTTATTGACCGCCATTTCATTCATGAAGTTACGAGTCCTGTTGCTTTTTTAGGATTAAAATCAAGAGGCGTTAACGTATTATATCCGGAACGTACTTTTGCAACTGCCGACCACAATACACCAACCATAAACCAACATTTACCAGTTCAGGATCCACTTTCTGCTAACCAGCTTCAAGCTCTTGAAGACAATGCTAACGAATACGGAATTTCGCACTGGGGATTAGGTCACCAAAAAAATGGAATTGTACACGTAGTAGGTCCTGAAAACGGAATTACTTTGCCAGGTGCTACTATTGTATGCGGGGATTCGCATACGTCTACTCACGGTGCTTTTGGAGCTATCGCTTTTGGTATCGGTACATCTGAGGTTGAGATGGTGCTTTCTACTCAATGTATTATGCAGCCTAAGCCAAAGAAAATGCGTATTAACGTAAACGGTAAATTAAGCAAAGGTGTTGGTCCAAAAGACGTTGCGCTTTATATTATTGCTCAGTTAACTACTTCTGGAGGAACAGGATATTTTGTTGAATATGCTGGTGATGTTTTCGAAAACATGACTATGGAAGGTCGTATGACAGTTTGTAATTTAAGTATCGAAATGGGTGCTCGCGGAGGAATGATTGCTCCTGACCAAACTACTTTTGATTTTCTTGAAGGAAGACTTTACGCTCCAAAAGGAGAAGCTTGGACAAAAGCTGTTGAATACTGGAAGACTCTTAAAACTGATGCTGATGCTGTGTTTGATGCTGAATTAAACATCAAAGCGGAAGACATCGAACCAATGATTACTTATGGTACTAACCCTGGAATGGGAATTGGTATCACAAAACATATCCCAAGTGCAAAAGAGGTTGAAGGCGGCGAGGAAACTTACAAAAAATCTTTGGCTTACATGGGCTTCAACGAAGACGATGTAATGATTGGAAAACAAATCGATTACGTTTTCTTAGGAAGCTGTACAAATGGACGTATTGAAGATTTTAGAGCTTTTGCTGAAATTGTAAAAGGAAGAAAAAAAGCAGAGAATGTTACCGCTTGGTTAGTTCCGGGTTCTCACGTTGTTGAAGCGCAGATTAAAGAAGAAGGTATTTTAGATATTTTGACTGAAGCTGGTTTTGTATTACGTCAGCCGGGTTGTTCAGCTTGTTTAGCAATGAACGATGATAAAGTTCCTGCAGGAAAATATGCAGTAAGTACTTCAAACAGAAACTTTGAAGGTCGTCAAGGTCCTGGTTCAAGAACGCTTTTAGCAAGTCCAATTATGGCTGCTGCTGCTGCTGTTACAGGAAAACTAACAGACCCAAGAGAGCTTTTTTAAAGATTTAGGAATGAAGATTAACGATTTTTGATTTCAGATTTCGATACGCTTCATTAAAAAATCTTCTAAAATTTCAATTTACATTTTACAAAAAACATTAACGATTACAATTTTAAGACACAACAACAAATCTAAAATCAGAAATCGTTAATCAAAAATCAAAAATCAAATGGCATACGATAAATTTAATATACTTACGAGCAGTGCAGTGCCACTGCCAATTGAGAACGTAGATACAGATCAAATCATTCCAGCTCGTTTCTTAAAAGCTACAAAACGTGAAGGCTTTGGAGATAATCTTTTTAGAGACTGGAGATATAATGGAGATGATACTCCAAAAGCAGATTTCGTTTTAAACAATCCAACTTACAGCGGAAAAATTTTAGTTGGAGGAAAAAACTTCGGTTCTGGATCTTCAAGAGAGCACGCTGCATGGGCAGTTTACGATTACGGATTTAGAGCTGTAGTTTCTAGTTTCTTTGCTGATATCTTCAAAGGAAACTGTTTAAATATTGGTGTTTTACCAGTACAAATCAGCCCAGAATTTTTAGCAAATATTTTCGAAGCTATCGAAGCTGATCCAAATACTGAATTAGAAATCAACCTTCCAAACCAAACGATTACTTTATTGTCAACTGGTGAGCAAGAATCATTCGCTATTAACGGTTACAAAAAAAATAACATGATTAATGGTTTTGACGATATTGATTATTTACAAAACATGAAGGAAGATATTAAGGCTTTCGCCGATAAACTTCCGTACTAATAGAAATATCATTCAGTCTATTAGACCCGGCAGGCTTTAAAAACCAGTCGGGTCTTTCTAGAATATAGAACGCGGATAAAACAGATTTACTATCGCAAAAGCACGGATTAACGCAGATTTTATTTCATTTAATAATAAAAAATCCGTTTTTATCAGCGTCTTCGCAAAGCGAATCCGTAAAATCAGCGTCAAAAATTAGAATACGTTTATCTGTTGCATTCAAACAGTTAGAAATTAGAAATATCAATATGGAAAAAAGAAAAATTGAAATAATGGATACGACACTCCGTGATGGCGAACAAACCTCAGGAGTATCTTTTTCTGCTGCAGAAAAATTAACCATTGCGCAATTGTTGTTGGAGGAATTAAATATTGATAGAATCGAAATTGCTTCTGCCCGCGTGAGCGAAGGAGAATTTCAGGCCGTAAAAGGCATTACTTCATGGGCCGAAGAAAAAGGATACATTGACAGAATTGAAGTTTTGACGTTTGTTGACGGAGGCGTTTCAATTGACTGGATGAAAAAAGCCGGTGCCAAAGTACAGAATTTATTGACCAAAGGTTCAATGAATCACTTAACACATCAATTAAAGAAAACTCCGGAACAGCATTTTTCTGAAATCGCTCAAATCATTGCTTTAGCTAAAGAAAACAATATAGAAACCAATGTTTATCTGGAAGACTGGAGCAACGGAATGCGAAATTCTCCAGATTATGTTTTTCAATTTCTAGATTTCTTAGCAACACAGCCAATCAAAAGAGTTTTACTCCCTGATACTTTAGGTGTTTTAATTCCATCTTTAACTTTTGAGTTTATTTCAAAAATCAGAGCAAAATATCCAAACATTCACTTTGATTTTCATGCACACAACGACTACGATTTAAGCGTTGCCAATGTTATGGAAGCGATAAAAGCGGGAATCAACGGACTTCACGTAACGGTAAACGGAATGGGAGAACGTGCTGGAAATGCACCTCTTGAAAGTACTGTTGCTGTAATCAACGATTATTTACCACAAGTAAAAATCAATGTAAAAGAAACTTCTCTGTATTCTGTAAGTAAACTTGTTGAGACTTTTACAGGCTACAGAATTCCTGCCAACAAACCAATTGTAGGCGATAACGTTTTTACACAAACAGCTGGAATTCATGCTGATGGAGACAACAAAAACAACTTGTATTTTAACGATCTTCTTCCAGAACGTTTTGGAAGAAAACGTAAATATGCTCTAGGAAAAACTTCTGGAAAAGCCAATATTGAAAAAAATCTTCAGGAATTAGGTTTAAAACTTAACAACGAAGATTTGAAATTGGTTACCCAAAGAATTATCGAACTAGGCGACAAAAAAGAAACCGTAACTAAGGAAGATCTTCCATACATTATTTCTGATGTTTTAGACAGCCATACTTACGAAGAAAGAATCACAATAAATTCTTATATGCTGGTTCATTCTAAAGGAATGCGCCCATCTACGACTTTATCTTTGAATTTAAACGGAGAAATAATCGAAGAAAATGCACAAGGAGACGGTCAGTTTGATGCTTTTATGAATGCTTTATCAAAGATTTACAAAAGCAAGAAACTTACGCTTCCAAAATTAATTGATTACGCAGTTAGAATCCCACCAGGAAGTAGTTCTGATGCATTGTGCGAAACCATTATTACATGGACAAACAACGGAAAAGAATTCAAAACCCGCGGATTAGATTCTGACCAGACCGTTGCTGCGATTATTGCGACACAAAAAATGCTTAACATTATAACTTAATAATAGGTACAAAGGTTCAAAGTGACAAAGCGACAAAGGTCTATACCTGCTTTTAAAACTTTGAACCTTTGCAACTTTGTCACTTTGAACCTTAATAACACATATAGAATGAAATTAAACATAGCCCTTTTAGCCGGCGACGGAATCGGACCAGAAGTAATAAATGAAGCTGTAAAAGTATCTGATGCTGTTGCAAAAAAATTCGGACATGAAATTACATGGAAACCGGCTTTAACTGGAGCAGCTGCAATTGATGCAGTTGGAGAACCTTATCCAGATGCAACACACGAAATTTGTAAAAATGCTGATGCGGTTCTTTTTGGAGCAATCGGCCACCCAAAATACGATAACGATCCTTCTGCACCAGTACGCCCAGAGCAAGGTTTATTAAAAATGCGTAAAGCTTTAGGTTTGTTCGCAAACGTAAGACCAACTTTTACATTCCCATCTTTATTAGATAAATCGCCGCTAAAAAGAGAAAGAATTGAAGGAACTGATTTAGTTTTCTTAAGAGAATTAACTGGAGGTATTTACTTTGGTGAAAAAGGAAGAAAAGACAACGGAGACACAGCTTACGACAACTGTGTTTACACAAGAGCCGAAGTACAGCGTTTAGCTAAAAAAGGTTTCGAATTAGCAATGACTCGTTCCAAAAAATTATGCTGCGTTGATAAAGCAAACGTTTTGGAAACTTCACGTTTATGGAGAGAAACGGTTCAGGCAATGGAAAAAGATTATCCAGAGGTTGAAGTCAGCTACGAATTTGTTGATGCGGTTGCAATGCGTTTGGTTCAATGGCCAAATTCTTATGACGTATTAATTACTGAAAACTTATTTGGAGATATCTTAACTGACGAAGCTTCTGTAATTTCTGGTTCAATGGGATTAATGCCTTCTGCTTCTATGGGAGCTGAAGTATCTTTATTCGAACCTATTCACGGATCTTATCCACAAGCTACAGGATTAAACATAGCAAACCCAATGGCTACTATTTTATCTGCTGCTATGATGTTCGAAAACTTCGGATTAATGGAAGAAGGGAAAGCAATGAGAGATGCTGTAAACAAGGCTTTAGAAGCTGGAGTAGTTACTGAAGATTTAGCTAACGGAGGTAAAGCATACGGCACTAAAGAAGTTGGTGACTGGTTAGCTGCGAATGTATAATTAGTTATTTTTGTTTGCTTCGCCCGTTCGGCTAAAGCCTCGGGTCAAGTTTAAGGTTTACCATTACAACAACCTGAAACTTAAAACCTGAAATAAAAACAACATAAAAAAAGGGATCAACTTTCGTTGATCCCTTTTATATTTTAGAAAAAAAACATTAATATTCTCTTCTGTTTCCGCGATCTCCGCCACGGTTGTTTCCGTAACCACCACGATCGTTTCCTCCGCGGTTGTTATTAAAACTTCTTCTTTCGCCTTCTGGTTTTGGCTCAGATTTATTTACAACGATTGTACGACCTGAAACAACAGCACCGTTCAATTCGTCGATAGCTTTCTGAGCTTCGCTATCATTTGGCATTTCAACAAAACCAAAGCCTTTACTTCTTCCAGTAAATTTATCAGTAATAATTTTAACAGAGTCAACTGTTCCATAAGCCTCAAAAGACTCTCTTAAATCTGCTTCCTCAATACTGAATGGAAGGCTTCCAACGAAAATATTCATAGATACTTTTTTATAATAACGACAAATGTAGTCTTATTTTTCTGTAATCTACTATATATTAGTTTATTTAAGTTTTTATTTAGATTTAAAAGCACTGATCAGTAAAATAAAGGGGCTGATAAAAAATTATAAATGAAGAACATAATCGTTCTCTTGAATTGGAACTTTATAAAAAACCCCTTCTGTAAAATTAATATTAGGATTTTCTATATCTGTTTCATCATTATTTAGTGCAGTAAATTTAAATGTCCCTGATATTGTATTATTGACTGCATTGTAGTCTGTAATTGTTATCTGTCCGTTACCAATATTAGTTCCGGTAGAAAATGAAGCCGCTTCAGAAGGAAGTGTATTTTCGTAAACAGCTTTAGAAACATCATTAACACCCAGGGCAAAAGTTTGTTTTTCTTTAGAAGCTGCCTGCAAAGCAACCTTTTCATATCCTAAAGAACCTTCAATTATAATGGCTCCCTGCATGCCTGCATAAGCTTTATAAGTTTGAGCCCTCCAAAAAACATTATTTTTTAAAGTTTGAAAAGCTGGATTATTAAATTTTACATCTTCTGTACAAGACCCCAAAACAAATAGAAGCGATAAAAAATAAAAGATTTTTTTCATAAAAGAAATTTGACACAAAAATATTGCATAAAAACATAGGGTGCTAAAAAATAAAAGTCAAAAAAATGCTAAAAAATGCTTCTCAAATATATTTAATGACTTTAAAACGAATTTTTGACAAAAAAATTATATCTTTGCGCCCTTAATTAACGGAGGTCGAGTACCTCAAAATTTAATCACTAGATTATGTCAGTAAAAATTAGATTACAAAGACACGGTAAAAAAGGAAAACCTTTTTACTGGGTAGTAGCTGCAGATGCACGCTCAAAAAGAGATGGTAAATACTTAGAAAAAATCGGTACTTACAATCCAAACACAAACCCAGCAACTGTTGAGTTAAACCTTGACAGCGCAGTTAAATGGTTACACAATGGTGCTCAGCCAACTGATACTGCAAGAGCTATCCTTTCTTATAAAGGTGCTTTATTGAAACACCACCTTGATGGAGGAGTTCGTAAAGGAGCTTTAACTCAAGAACAAGCTGATGCTAAATTAACTGCATGGTTAGAAGCTAAAGCTGGAAAAGTTGATGCTAAAAAAGATGGTTTATCAAAAGCACAAGCTGATGCTAAAGCTAAAGCTTTAAAAGCTGAAAAAGAAGTTAACGATAAGCGTATCGCTGCTGCTGCAAAAGCTGAAGCTGATGCTATCGCTGCTGCATCTGCAACTGAAGAAGCTGCGACTGAAGAAGTTGCTGAAGCTGCTGAAGAAGCACCTGCTGCTGAAGAGAATAACGAAACAACTGAAGCATAATTTTACTTAGCGATAATGCGTAAAGAAGAATGTTTTTATTTAGGTAAAATCGCTAAAAAATTTAGTTTCAAGGGTGAAGTTCTGATCTATTTAGATACAGACGAACCTGAGTTATACGAAAACCTGGAATCAGTGTTTGTTGAGCACAACAAACACTTGGTTCCTTTTTTTATTGAAACAAGTTCTTTACACAAAGGTGATTTTTTAAGAGTTCGCTTTGAAGATGTAAATACTGAAGAAGATGCCGACGCTATTGTTGGTAATTCTATCTATCTTCCTCTAACTATGCTGCCGAAACTTACCGGCAACAAATTTTATTTCCACGAAGTTATTGGTTTTGAAATCGAAGACAAACGTTTAGGTGTTTTCGGAAAAATAACTTCTATTAATGATTCTTCTGCTCAGCCTCTTTTTGAAGTTTTAAACGGCGAAGTAGAAATCTTAGTTCCAATGATCGATCATTTTCTTGTAAAAATCGATCGTGAAAACAAAAAAGTAATCATGGACCTTCCTGTAGGTCTTGTTGAGATGTACCTTTAATTTAGTGTTCAGTCTCAGTTTTAAGTGTTCAGTTTCTTATCTGAATTCAAAATCTTAATAATAAATTAGAATTTACTATGTTTCAGTTTAAGCAATTTTCTGTTAAACAAGACAAAACCGCTATGAAAGTTGGCACAGATGGTGTTTTGCTTGGTTCTTGGGCTCCTGTTTTTCATAATCCTTTCAGCATTTTAGATATTGGTGCAGGAACTGGAATAATCGCTTTAATGCTGGCACAAAGAACTCACGCAGAACAAATTGATGCTCTGGAAATTGACGAAGATGCTTATGAACAAGCTGTAGAAAATTTTGAAGCTTCTCCGTGGGGTGATAGATTATTTTGTTTTCATGCTGGTTTGGATGAATTTATAGAAGAACCTGAAGACGAATATGATTTGATTGTTTCGAATCCGCCTTTTTATGCCGAAGATTACAAAACGAATGATGAACAACGCGATTTAGCAAGATTTCAGGATGCAATGCCTTTTGAAGAGATTGTTGAAGCTGCTGATTTACTGCTTTCTGAAAACGGAATTTTAGCTGTCATTATTCCTTTTAAAGAAGAAGCAAAATTTACTGCTTTGGCTAAAGATTTTGAATTGTATCCAATAAAAATTACACGCGTCAAAGGCACTCCAAAATCAGAAATTAAACGCAGTTTATTAGCTTTCAGCCGAAACGAAGTTTCTGAAATTGAAATTGACGAATTAGTTATCGAAATTGACAGACATATTTATACACCAGAATATATTGACCTGACTAAAGAATTTTATTTAAAAATGTAAATTCTTAATCCGATTTTGTCTGAGATATTTATTCTGCAGTTTGAGGCTCTTTTTTTTGAATGAAATCTTTTAACTTTTCCCAGTTATCAAGAATTTTTGAATACAGCAATTTGAAAAAACTGTTTTTATTTATCCCTTTTATGTTAAAGTAAAAAACATCAGGAATTGGATAAACTGCTTTTTTATTTTCGCATTTTACTTTATACTCAATCATATCATAGAACATGCATTCGAATTGGTTTTTAAATAGTATTAAACCATTCTGCCATTTTATTTCATCTGAAACGCCTTGTGCTATTATATGATCAAAAAAGACTTTAAAATTACCCTCAAGCTCTCCTTTTACAGCTAAATACGTCATACTCTGAATACTATCCGGATAATCCAGAATAGAATTACCTAAAGCTAAGTCATTAAACAAAAAGCTGCATTCATCAAAAGAAAAATATTCTTCGTTTGTAAAAACATGTTTGTAATCTCTGCTTTGCATAAAAAGCGTATTCAATTTCTCTATATTTCGATACAAACAAAATGTCCCTGTTATAAAATCTACACGGCTATTTAAAATATCAAAATCTGCCAATAGTTCATTAGTCATAAATCCTCTAATGTCCCCGTAAACCATATCAATATCTCCGTGGCCCCAAAAATCATAAGAACCAAGAATTTCAGGAAATAAAAATCTGTAAGCAGGTTTAAAATCACATAATTTATACGGCTTATTTATAACGACTTCAAATCCCAGCTTTTGTGAGGCATTAATTTTAAAATCTTCTAGTGTTTTATATATAACTTTAATATTATCCGGTTTTTCAGGTATTACATTCGTATTGTCTGTAACGATAATAAAATCAATCGAAGGATTGTATTTACAGGATTTTACGAAATAAGGAAAGTACCACGGATAATCTCCATACCAACAGGTCATTATTGCAATTGAAGGCAAATCTTTCATATATAAAATATTTTATTTTGAAATTCTAAACCTGCTCAAAAATACTTTTAAACTGATATAAAATTCTTTCTATTAATCGAAGATCTTCTGTTACAATTTCTGCACTTCCTTTCATTTCCTGCTGAAAAGTAATTTGTCTATTGTATGATGTTTTTAAACCGTTTGGAAGAGCTACATCTATAAGAAGATTTCCATCTTTATCCGGAACCAGAGAAATATTTTGAATTTTTCCTTTTAAAACACCAAATTCCTTATCAGGAAAATTAGCCAGACGTATATTAACCCTCTGCCCTATTTTTATTTTTCCTGAGTTTAATGCAGGCGCTTTTACTTTTCCTATAAAACCATTTTTAGCATCGGGAATAATCGAAAAAACATTATCTCCGGAATTTATAGTTTGGTTTTCTGTCCAGATCTGCAAAAAGGTGACTTTTCCGCTGATTGAAGATTTTAAAGCATAAGCCAGTTCCCAGTCTTTTATAACTTTTTTAAGCTGAAAAAAGGACTGTGCCATATTCCTTCCTAAGTTAACTTCCTCTTTAGTGCTGTTTATATGCGAATTCTGACTTGATTTTGTATTATCAATAAGTGAGGACTTTAATTGGGAAATAGACGACAAAAGCCCTCTATAACTCTTTTGCGCCTGAAGAAAACCTAATTTCTTTGCTTCCATTTCCTGAGCCGAAATAATTCCTTTGTTGAACAAAACTTCAAAACGGGCAATCTCGTTTTTCTGAAGCTGTAATTCGCTTTCATTAATTACTTTTTGCTGTTCTAAAATTTCCAGCCTTTCTTTGATTTGAATTTTCTCTGAAACCTGAGCTCTGTTTTCTATAGCAAAAGGCTGCAGATCATGATTCAATTGCTGCGCCTGGTAATCTTTCTGAAAAACAGCATAAGCACTTTCTATTTCGCCTAACTGCGTGTTTTTTAACTTCGAAAACGGAAATTGGGCTTGCGGATCGTTAATATTGTAACTGTCGGTTATACTTTTCAGCAAAAAAACATCTTTATAATTTGCTGTATTTTCTATAACTGCAAGTGTTTTATTTTTAGACACTATTGCTTTATTTTTCACCAAAATTGCTTCAATTCTTCCAGATGATTTTGATACGATTTTCTCTGGCGGAATATTGGTTGTAATTATAATTTCAGTATTTACAACATCGGGATATTTAATAAACCATGAAACAAAAAAGAGTATGACAATAATCGCAAAAATCATAACTGTTCCCCAGCGTATCATCCAATGAGGCACTTTGGTGAGAATGTCCTGAACTTCTTCACTTCTTAATTCAAACGTATCGTTATTTTCTGCCATAATTAATTTCCTAACTGTAACTGATTTTTAACCAATTCAAAGTAATTTCCTTTTTGCTCTACTAAAGCGGTATGATTTCCTATTTCGATAATTTTCCCTTTGTCTAAAACCACAATCTGATCTGCATTTATCACTGTGCTTAGTCGGTGTGCAATTACGATTACGGTTTTATTTTTAAAGAAAATATCAAGTTTCTGCATAATTTCTTTTTCATTGTTTGCATCAAGAGCCGAAGTTGCTTCATCAAAAAATAAAATTTCAGGATTTTTATATACTGCTCTGGCAATTAACAAACGTTGTTTTTGTCCGGTGCTCATTCCTAATCCTTCTGCTCCAATTTTGGTATTATATCCTAATGGAAGTTCGCTGATATATTGTTTGATATTCGCTACATCCGATGCATAAACCAATCGTTCTTTGTCAACTTTATCTACTCCAAAAGCAATATTATTAGCAATCGTGTCGCTAAAAATAAATCCTTCCTGCATTACAGATCCAATAGAAGAACGCCAGGCCTTTTGTGAAATATTTTTAAGCTGAGAATTTCCAATAATAATCTCTCCTTTTTCGGGTTCATAAAACTTAAGAAGCAGTTTCATGAGTGTTGTTTTTCCGCTGCCGCTTACACCTACGATTGCCGTGACTTTATTGGCCGGAATTTGTAAACTCAAATTATCTAAAACAGGAATATCTGAACCTAAATACCTATAAGAGACATTTTTTAATTCAATATCTGAATCATACGGAACATCATGTGACTGATGTTCTTCTTGTTGTGTTTCATCTTCCTTTTCATGAATTTCAGACAATCTGGCCAATGAAATTTTAGCGTCCTGAAGTTCTCTCACAAACTGAATAAGCTGGGTAATTGGGCCATTTAAGCTCCCTACAATTGAATTAATGGCAAGCATCATCCCTAATGTTATTGAACCATCGATTACTAGTTTTGCAGACAAAAACGTAATAAAAATATTCTTCAACTCATTAATTACTGATGAGCCAATGGTTTGTGACTGTTCTAAAACCAATCCTTTTATCGAAACTCTAAAAAGTCTTGCCTGAACATATTCCCAGCCCCAGCGTTTTTGTTTTTCGGCATTATGAAGCTTTATTTCCTGCATTCCGTTAATAAGCTCCATAACTTTTCCCTGCTCATTAGAAACTTCTGCAAAACGTTTATAATCTAAAGTTTCTCTGCGTTTCAAGAACAATGTAATCCATCCAAAGTAAAGGAGGCTTCCGGCAAAAAACACTAAAAATATTTTGAGATTGAAATAAGCCAGCACAGCTCCCATCACAAACATATTAATAACCGAGAACAAAACATTTAAAGAGGACGTGGTTAGTATTTTTTCGATTCTGTGATGATCATTTATTCGCTGCATGATATCACCTGTCATTCTTACATCAAAGAAAGAAATAGGCAGATTCATTAATTTGATAAAGAAATCTGAAATTAATGAAATGTTGATACGTGTTGAAAGATGGAGCAGAATCCAGCTTCTTATAAGCTCTAAACCGGTTCTTCCTGCGAAAAGGAACAACTGGGCAAAAAGAATCAGATAAATAAAATGAATATTTTGATTTTGGATTCCAACATCAACAATACTTTGGGTTAAAAACGGAAATATCAGCTGTAATAAACTGCTCGCCAATAACCCGATACTTAACTGAAAAAGATATGATTTATAACGAAGTACATATTGCGATAATATGCCAAAACCAAATCCTTTGTTATCTTCTTTATCAAAATCGGTCTGATAAAATTTTGGTGTAGCTTCAATTAATAAAGCAACTCCTTCCTGAGTAAAATCGTCTGCATTGTTTCCTATCCAGAATTTTAAAAAATCTTGCTTATTATATTCAATTAAACCAAAAGCAGGGTCAGAAATATAATAAATACCTTTTTTGATTTTATAAAGTACAACGTAATGGTTTTTATTCCAATGCAGAATACAAGGCAGAGGAGCTTCTTCTAATCTTTCTAAATTTAATTTTACACCCAGAGTCCTAAAACCAACTTTCTCTGCAGCATCACTTAAAAAAAGCAAATTGCTTCCTTCACGAGTTGTTTCGCTGTTGTCTCGCAACTCCTGAATACTGATTGTTTTGCCGTAATGTTTGGCAATAATTTTTAAACATGTCGGGCCGCAATCTTTAAAATCTGCCTGCTTGTAATTTGTGAATTTTTTCAATTCTGTTATTTGGGTTTGTTTATAGCAATATTATACAAAAATTCTTAAAAAAATAAAAAATAGGCTTAAATTATATCAATTCAACTTTGTTATAATTAAATGTTTTAGTTTTTGTCAAACCTTTTGTTTTATACACTTTTTAGTATTTCAGGTTTATAAAAAGAAAAAAGCCTTGTTAAGTAAATAACAAAGCTTTCAACTATTATTTAATAATTTTTTTTAAGATTCTAATGGGCAGTTTTCTTCAATAACTGTGGCACAAGTTTCTCCTTCACCAGGATGTATTACACCAGCAAAAATTCCAGTTCCCGGACAATAACATGCTTCGATACCAGGTCCTCCGCCAATTATATTTTTTCTCTCATTAACGCTTAAAACTTCAACTCCTGCAAGGTTTTTTAATTTTTTCATAATTTGATTTTGTTTGATGTTAATATTTAAGAACGTGCATTAAATTAGTAGAAATTCATTTATAGTATTTTTACTACCCTTTTGTTTTGAGAAAAAAAAAGAGAGAAATTTAATCCTCTCTTATATTCAATATATTTTAGTAATACCAATTTCTCTAGGAGATGGCACTTGATCAGCCCTAACCAAATAAAACCGATCCAAGTGACCAATTATCCTGAGAATCCCGACACCAATCATCAATGTTGGGATAAATTGCTCAATGTTCCACGATCGAGCGCCTACAAATTAAAAAAAACATGACTAAATTTTAAAAAGGCTTTATTGTATATTACTTTAAATAATTTTCAAATTAAACTAGCAGCAAAGACGATTCGTATCGCAGATGCCTGCTTCTGTATTAACCGGACAAACTCCTCCGGCTGGTATTAACACACATCCTGCTTCTATTGCATAAATCCAACATTCAGGAATTCCTCCTTTTATGTTTTTTTGCTCGCTCTTGCTAATATGCTGTGCGTGTTCTAGATTTAAAATCTCTTTTATCATAATTATTATAATTCTTCTTGATCTCTTTAAATTAACTCGATCAAAATCTGTATATTAACGCAAGTTTTAATTTGCATTAGCATAGGTTAACTCTGGATAATATTCTGTACAATCTTCATATAGCATAGAGTTCCACGAATCACATTTTGATGTTATTTCTTTGACATTACTGCTAAGAATTGTTTTTTGTTCACTCGCACTTATTTCTTGTGATCCTTCTAGATTTAAAATATTTTTTAACATAACCATTGTTTTTAATTTTGGGGTATTCCTTTTTCTGAAATACTTACTTTAAATTATGTAAGTATTAGGCCGTCTTTTCTAGAACTGTTGTTTCTTTTTCTTCAACAAAATCATTCAAGAAATATTTCAATTCACTTAACTCATATTCATTTGGAAATAATTTTTCATTTACAATTTTTACTGGTGTGTATTAAAATCATTTTTAGAGCACCATTCGTATTGTTTATTTATTTCCTGATTAATCATAATGCTGACAGAATCAATTGACCATTTTTTAAGCCATTTTTTCAAACTCATTTTTTTAATATGCCAATCTGAAATTGCTTCAACAGTTTTTCCCGGAGTTGATCTGTTTATTATTAACAGACGCTCAACAACTGCTTTATAAGGATTATCTGCATTTTCTGGATTAATATTAAATAAAACGCTTAAAAATATTTTGTCAGGAAATTTTAAAACCAAATCAAAAGCTTCCTGAAATGTTTTATGACAATGTTCACAGCTTGGACTTATAATTATTGACAGTTTAACTACTGCGTTTCTGTTTCCAAAATTTAATCCTCTTAAATCTTCAAACCCATTCGTAACTGGTACTTTTTTAGATAAGAAGTTAAGTAATGAGTAATTTCTTTTAAATTTTTTAAGCTCTTTTAATGAGTATTCATTTTCTAATACATTTTTTGCCACAGATTTTATTACATACCATATTGGCACAAGAAGCACTAATGAAAATAAAAATGGAAACATCGTATTGAAACTAAAACTTAGTGTAAATAAGTCTGATGAAAACCATATTAAACTTTGGGTAAAAATCAAAAACGAAACCATTAAACACATAACACACCATTTTTGAAGTTCAAATTTTTGAATCCATATTGAAGACACAATAATAGGTATCGCCAATAAACTCAAAAACCCAACAAAAACAGAAGAACTTAATGGCTGAACTAGAACTGAAATAAAACTTGCTCCAAAAAACAACAGCGGCAAATCAGAGAAACTAACCCATTTGTTTTCATAATTCTCATTAAAATTAATTACTGAGTTACATGAAGAATTAGTGCTTAGACTGCAAAATTTTAAAATTATGCTGTTTTTAAAACCAAGTTTTTCCTGAGCAATTAAAATGCTCACAACTAACCCTAAAGAAGATGTTAGTAAAAATGTAAAACTAAAAAAGTCAAAAGAGTTATAGAAAAAAGATAAACCTCCTAAAAGTAAAAATGGAACAAGGTATTTTAACCAGCTCAATTCTACCTTTAAATTTTCTCTCGCTACAACATTGTTTGGTTCAATAGCAACAATAACACCATTCCAGTCTAAAAGAAACTTTTCGTATGATATTTTTTGCGAACCTTTTTTAATTGTATTAATTCGAACAAAATCTTTTGCTCTTTCTACCAATATCAATTCATCCTTAAAATAAGCAAGAAAGTTTGACGGTAAATCTACAATTTGTTCTTTTGGAACTCTTATTGCAGCATTCTCAATTGACAACAAATCTAACGAATCTGTTATCGCAAATAGACTTGGAAAATTTGGATGAGAAAGAAATAAATCTTTGAACTCATTTTTCACTTCCGAGTATCTATTTATTTGAAGAAATTTTTGAATAAGTTTTAACATTTTTGGGACTGTTTTAAATCGTATTTCCAGTACAAATATTGTTGTTTTTATTCAAAATATGATGCTCAACACAGACATTTTATTAATTATACTACATACAATTTATAAATTATAGTAGTTTGTATTAGTAATTTAATTTATTGATTTTCAGTTTTTTACATTTAAAAAAAAATCTCAAAAACCTCAAAAACCCAATTCTCGATCAAAGACTTCTCATTTTATTTAGTTTTGACATATCAGTAACCTTAACACATAAAAAGATGGGAAATATGAAATTAAAATTTGAGGATTTTGAATCAGAAAAATTATCAAAAAACGAGAAAAAAATGATTCGAGGAGGTGAGGAACCAGGACCTGATAAAGACCCTATTAGAACTGGAGGAGGTACAGTTGGATAAGAAAATAAATCAATTAAAATTTTAAACTCATACAAACAATTTAAAATATTAAATCATGACAAGTAAAAAATTAAATATAGAAAATTTTAAAGCTGAAAAAATAGATAGAAACCAACAGAAAGCAATTCGTGGAGGCGATGACCCGGTAACTCCTCCAATTGATGGTAACAAAGATCCTATTAAAGGAGGCGGAGGAACACTTGGATAAAAATAAAAACTTAAATATTATTCGCAAATTGAGCTGGAGAAACTCCAGTTCTTTTGCGAAATGATTTAGCAAACGACACAGCATTTTTAAAACCTACACTTTCTGCTATAGCCTGTGTTGAATATTTGCGATACATATGATTCGTAATCATTTCATTGATTACATAATTAATCTTAAGCTCATTAGAGTATTCACCAAAAGATTTGCCAAATCGTTTATTTACAACGTATGACAAATAAGTTGTATTGGTTTTGATTTTTTTGGCCACATAAGGCAGGGTGAAATCGGCATTTAAGTACTCTAATTTACTTTCCAGAGCTAATAACTTTTCGACAATTTTATTCTCTTTTGCTTCATCAATACTTAAAGCGACATTCTCTTTCTTAAGACTAATCTCTTCTAAATCCGGAACTTGCTCCATTTCTTCGATTTCAGAAGCTTCGGCAATACTTTTTTTCTCAAGATTTGCTTTAAACTCTTCAATCAAGGCATTCATTTTTTTATGTGCCTTATTTTTGTCTATTATATTTTTAATAAGCAAAAATACAATCCCTACTACCAGCAGTACATAAAATACCTTTAATGCCTTATTTAACAAAACATCATTTTCGTATTTCTTTTGAATGGTAACCATTTCGTCACTCAAATCGTCGGTACCAAGTTTATAATTTACTTCTAAAGCTTCATTATTTAATTTTGCTTCAGATTTTTCATAATTATCTAAGTATATCTTTGAATGCTTAAAGGCTTCCTGAGGTTCTTTATATATATTGTATATTTTGGCCTGATAGTAATTTGATTTTAAAAAACTTTCGTCTCTTAAATTATCTATTTCTGAAATCGAATCTACTTTCTTAAAAAATACAAGTGCTTTATCATATTTTTTGGTTTCATAATATAAATTCCCCAAATTGTAATTGGCAATCTTATATTCTCTTTTTAGATTATTTTGTTTGGCATAAAAAACAATATTATAATACGTCTTTTCGGCATTCTTATAATCATTTTTCATATAGTAAACATTCCCCAGGCTAATTTTTGCCTTAATATTATTTATGGGTAAGTTTTGAGAATACGAAACCGTCTTTTTATAAAAATATGCTGCAGAATCCAGCAGATACATTGGAGACTGGTTTTTCATATACCAGCCTTCATAAGATGCGGCTAAAGTTAAATTATTACTGCTTTTAACTGTATTAAACTGCTGTTTGGTAAAATAGCTTTCATTATTATCAATAAAAGTATTTAACTGTTTTAAATTTTTAATAGCTAATTGATAATTTCCTATGGCCTCGTTTATAAAAGCAATATTGCTTTTAAATTTTACAATTTGAATAATGTCTCCAATGTTAGTAGAGATCTTCATTCCTGTTTGATAATTTTCAAGGGCTTTACTATAGTTTCCTCTTGCCCCTTCTATTAATCCTCCATAATTATACAAATAAGCTTTGAGCTGATCTTTATCTTTTGAGTCCGGCATTTTCTCTAAGTATTTAAATGCCTGATCGTATTTTTCTTTAGATTTTGCGGTATTATCTTTTAACTGAAGTAAATAAGCTTGTGCGACATTTGCAAAAGCTAAGTGTTTATAATTACCGGATTTTGCCATTTCATTAGCATATACTGCAGCACTATCTCTGTTTGCATTCAAATTTAATCGAATCTTATCCTGCAAGAGTAAATATTCTTGTTCTGTTAATTCTTTAGTTTGTTGAGAAAAAGAGACGTTCACAACAAAAAAAAGTAAAAAAGAAATGATTAGCCTCATTCAATATATGTTTTTTTGGAATCTCAAAATTAGTTTATATATTATCAATAAACTAAAATTAATTCACCTTATTTGTGATTATTTTCTAACTGAGATATAAAAATATAACAATAATGCTTTGTTTTGTTATATTTTTATTGCGTAAATTTGTTTTGCAAAAAACTATCAAAAATGAAACCAGACTTATTTCAAGCTCCAGATTATTATAACCTTGACGATTTATTAACAGATGAACATAAATTAGTCCGCGAATCTGCACGTGCATGGGTTAAAAGAGAAGTTTCTCCTATCATAGAAGAATATGCTCAAAAAGCAGAATTTCCAAAACAAATTATAAAAGGTCTTGGAGAAATAGGCGGTTTCGGCCCTTATATTCCGGTAGAATATGGAGGTGCAGGTTTAGACCAGATTTCTTATGGATTGATTATGCAGGAAATCGAAAGAGGCGACTCAGGTGTAAGATCTACTTCATCTGTACAATCGTCTTTAGTAATGTATCCTATTTGGAAATACGGAAACGAAGAACAACGTATGAAATATTTACCAAAATTAGCCACTGGTGAATATATAGGATGTTTTGGTTTAACAGAACCCGATCACGGCTCTGATCCCGGAAGTATGATTACCAATTTTAAAGATATGGGAGATCATTATCTTTTAAATGGCGCTAAAATGTGGATTTCAAACGCTCCATTTGCAGATATTGCTGTAGTTTGGGCAAAAAATGAAGAAGGACGAATTCACGGTTTAATCGTAGAACGCGGTATGGAAGGTTTTACAACTCCAGAAACTCACAATAAATGGTCGCTTCGTGCTTCTGCAACCGGAGAATTAATTTTTGATAATGTAAAAGTTCCAAAAGAAAACTTTTTACCAAATAAATCAGGATTAGGCGCCCCGCTTGGCTGTTTAGATTCAGCAAGATACGGAATTGCATGGGGAGCAATTGGTGCTGCAATGGATTGTTATGACACGGCTTTGCGTTATGCTAAAGAAAGAATTCAGTTTGGAAAACCAATTGGAGGAACTCAGCTGCAACAGAAAAAATTAGCCGAAATGATTACAGAAATCACAAAAGCACAATTATTAACCTGGCGTTTAGGTGTTTTAAGAAACGAAGGAAAAGCAACAACGGCTCAAATTTCGATGGCAAAACGTAATAATGTTAACATGGCAATTGAAATTGCCCGCGAAGCCAGACAAATGTTAGGCGGAATGGGAATTACCGGAGAATACTCTATTATGCGCCACATGATGAACCTTGAAAGTGTAATAACTTATGAAGGAACTCATGACATTCATTTGTTGATTACCGGAATGGATGTAACTGGAATTCCAGCATTTAAATCATAAACATCTATTAAATTATATATAAAAACAATTTAAAAAGCTTCTTCTAACCGAGAAGCTTTTTATCTTTGCACCAAAATTTACATAAATGAATATTGAAACTATAAACAATAGCATTCAACCTCAAAAAGAACAGCTTTTAAAACACTCATTATACAACAAAATCCAAACCATTGATGATTTACACAGTTTTGTACAAAATCACGTTTTTGCCGTTTGGGATTTTATGTCTCTTTTAAAAGCACTACAAGCCAAACTTACCTGCACAACAACTCCTTGGTTTGCTACTAAAAACCCGGAAACAAGATATTTAATCAATGAAATTGTTCTTGCCGAAGAAACAGATTTGAGCATCGACGGAAGAAGACAAAGTCATTATGAAATGTATCTTGAAGCAATGGAAGACTGTGGTGCAGACACAACAGAAATCAACAAGTTTTTAGACTCTGTAAATTCTCTTCACAATATTTTTGTTGCCATCAAGCAAAGTTCACTTCATCCTGAAATTAAAGCTTTTTTAGACTTTACTTTTAGAGTGATTGAAGAAGGAAAACCGCATCAAATCGCAGCAGCTTTTACTTTTGGAAGAGAAGATTTAATTCCGAGTATGTTTTCTGAAATCCTGAAAAACTTTCAAAAAAACCTTCCGGATACTGATTTAAGCAAATTGGTTTACTATTTCGACCGACACATTGAATTAGATGCTGACGAACACGGACCAATGGCCATGCAGATGATTACAGATTTATGTGAAAATGATGCACAAAAATGGAAAGAAGTAGAAGAAGTTTCGATCTTGGCTTTAGAAAAAAGAATCGGGCTTTGGAATGCCATTGAAGAAGAAATTATAATGAAAACAGAAATGGTTTAAAAAACCAAAACAATACATTTAACGTAACTATTTGTTTAAACAAGCCAAAATTTAAACAAATTATGAAGCCTCAATTTAAACAAATAGTTACTGTTATTCTTTCCATATTCTTATTAAGCTGCAGTACTGACGAATCAAAGCCAGAAATTGCCGTAACTCCGCCAGTTGTTCTGCCGCCGGTAATACCAAATCCAGATAATTCTATTTCAAAATCTGTTAATTATCTCGCTTTAGGCGACAGTTATACTATTGGACAAAGTGTTTGCGAAACCTGCCGATTTCCGGAACAGCTCAAAACCAGTTTAAAAGCACTCTATCCCCAAACCAGTTTTTCTTTAAAAATAATTGCCACTACAGGCTGGACAACCTCTAACTTAATTTCGGCCATAAAAGAGCAGAATCCGGATTCAAATTATGATCTGGTAACACTTTTAATAGGCGTAAACAATCAATATAGAGGGCGGGATTTTTCAGTATATGAAAAAGAATTCCCTGAATTAGTCACCAAAGCAATTACTTTAGCCAAAGGCGATAAAAAAAATGTTGTCGTAGTTTCTATTCCTGATTATGCCTACACTTCTTTTGGAATGATGTATGGAACTGAAAATCAAAAGAAAATTTCAGAAGAAATAGACAAGTACAATGCTTTTGCTCAAAACTACTGTATAAACAAAGAAATAGCATTTGTTTCGATTACTGATATTTCACGTCAGGGACTTACAAATAAAAATCTGGTTGCTTCAGATGGTCTTCATCCTTCAGAAACTGCTTATAAAATGTTTGTAGAACGTATGATGCCAAAGGTAAAAACAGCGTTGCAGGATTAAACGATTTTCAGAAAAAATATAGCTAATTTTGCTAAAGCAGATTATCTTGAAAATCGATTAAATTCATGCAAGTTTCACCTTCAAAAGAGTTATCACATTATATTAAGCATTATCTGTTTTTAGATAATACCGAAACGGCTGTACAAAAATTTCGTCTGTTTTCTGATGGCAATACCGGACTAGTATTTTCGGTAAAAAGCAAACTCATTTCCGGAATTAATAAATATGAAATAAAAGAATATCTGCCTGCGTCATTTTTATACGGACAGCTTAATGGTTTTAAAGATCTTTATTCTGAAAATGAAATAGCGCTGATTATTGTAGTTTTTCAACCCAACGGAATTCACCAATTATTAGGAATCCCTGCCCAAGAATTTCACGATTCTATTATTCCCGTTGAAGATGTATTTGATAAAAAAATTACGGTGCTGCAGGAAAGGCTGTTTGACCAAAATAATCAAATACGAGCAGAACTGCTTAATTCTTTTTTTAGCTCCTTAATCGCCTCAAAAACAACCTCAAATCAATTTTTAGTAGATCATTCCTTAAGCTTCATAATCAAAAACAAAGGGCAATTCTCTATAAAACAATTAGTTGAGTATACAGGGTACACAGAAAGGCATCTGGAAAGAAAATTTAAAGAATGCATTGGACTGAATCCGAAGAAATTTGGAAACGTTGTGAGACTGCATCATTTCCTGAAATTATTAAAAGACAAACCAGAAGACACTAATCTAACAACAATTTGCTACGACGCCGGATTTTCAGACCAATCGCATTTAATAAAAGATTTTAAAAAACATACCGGAATAACTCCGACTGAATATGTACACAGCACTGGCAAATTAACCAATAATCTTATCAAAAGGTTTTCTGTTTCGTGATTTTAAAATGTCGGTTTTATACAATTTCTAAAATATTGATACCGCTATTTTTGACTAAAATTAATAGCATACAATATGAAAAATCTTAAAATAGCCACAGCTCAGTTTGAAAACAAAAGCGGCGATAAAAACTATAATTTATCTGTAATCGAAAAACTTTCTCAAAAAGCATCAATTGAAGGCTGTGATGTGATTTCGTTTCATGAATGTTCTATAACCGGATATACGTTTGCAAGAAGTTTATCAAGAGAACAGATGCTGGATCTTGCAGAATTGATTCCAAGTGGAGAAAGCATTTTAAAATTGACCGAAATTGCTAAAAAAAATGACATCGTAATTTTAGCAGGGCTTTTTGAAAAGGATGAAAATAATAATTTATTCAAAGCGCAGGTTTGTGTCGATAAAAATGGTTTAGTCGCCAAATACCGAAAACTGCATCCGTTTATAAATCCGTATTTAACAGCTGGAGATCGTTATTGTATTTTTGAAATTGAGGGCTGGAAATGCGGTATTTTAATTTGTTACGACAATAATATTATAGAAAACGTACGTGCCACAAAACTTTTGGGTGCCGATATTATTTTTATGCCTCACGTAACGATGTGTACGCCTTCTACGCGACCAGGCGCCGGCTTTGTAGCCCCGCAGCTTTGGGAAAACCGCGAAACAGATCCAACCTCATTACGATTAGAATTTGACGGAATGAAAGGCCGTGACTGGTTAATGAAATGGCTTCCGGCAAGGGCTTATGACAATGCCATTTATGCGATATTTTCGAACCCAATTGGTATGGACGACGACCAGTTAAAAAACGGCTGTTCTATGATTATTGATCCTTTTGGAGATATTCTGGCAGAATGCCGCACTTTTGATGATTCTTTTGCGACAGCTGTACTTACACCAGAAAAATGCATTCAGGCTGGAGGAAATCGCTACATAAAGGCTAGAAGACCAGAATTGTACAGAGATATTATTGGTCAAAATCACCAATCAGAGCAAAATGTTGTCTGGCTGAACTCTGATAAAAAAAGCATAAATTAATTGTTTCACCTCTGTAAAGCTGTTGAAAGATTTATCTTTGAAGATTCATTAATTTACAGAACAAAACCCCAATAATGGAATTTTTTAAAACTACAATTCAGGATATCGATGCTGTTTTCGATATTTATAACGAAGCTACATCTTACCAGAAAACAGTAAATAATAAAAGTTGGAGAGGTTTTGAAAGAGCATTAATAGAAAAAGAAATTGCTGAGAATCGTCATTTTATAATCAAAGAAGGAAACGAAGCTGCCTGTACATTTGTACTTACTTTTAACGATTTAATTATTTGGAAAGAAGCCAGCAAAGATCCTGCAGTTTATTTACATCGTATTGCTACAAACCCGAAATTCAGAGGACAATCTTATGTCAAAAAAATTGTAGAATGGGTTAAAGAATATGCCAAAGAAAATGGCAAAGAATACATTCGGCTTGATACACACAGCGGTAACGAAAGAATAAATAAATATTACACCAGCTGTGGTTTTGAGTACAAAGGAATAAGCACAATCGAGTGGACAAACGAATTACCGGAACATTATAAAGAAGGTTCTTTTAGTTTGTTTGAGATTAAGCTTTAAAACCAAAAACAGACTGTCTCAAAGAAACAGCTCTTTTTGTAAGCTTCAGAGAAGCGAAATATTTATAGCAAAGAATAAATGTTTACAACATAAAGCTCCGGAGGAGTGACATATATCTAGGCTGTAGAAAATCATGTCACTCCTCCGGAGCTTTTTTATTTGTCTTATTGTGGTTCTATAAATATTTTAACCCGCTGGGGTTTTACAGATAAAAAACATTGTTTTTGAAGATTGAGTTTTAATTAAATCTTTCAAAAACTGTATTTTTGTATAAAAAATGAAAACGGTATCTTACAAAAATCAGCTTGTTTTTTACTGAAATCTATTTTACTTTAAGATTTTTAAATACCTTTGATTTATGAGCACAGCAACAAAACCATATCATATAGGAAGAAAAATCAGCCGAATCCGTGAGCTGAAAGACATGAAACAAGAAGCTTTGGCACAAGCTTTAGGAATGAGTCAACAAAGTGTTTCAACTATGGAAAACAGTGAAACCATTGACGAAGAAAAACTTAAAGAAGTAGCAAAAGTACTTGGAATGACCGTTGAAGCCATTAAAAACTTTTCGGAAGAAGCTGTAATTAATTACTTTAATAACATTTATGATCAAGGAGTTTTTAACACTGGTAATTATTGTAATTTCAATCCTTTAGACAAAGTTATTGAACTTTACGAACGTTTGGTTCAGGCTGAAAAGGAGAAAAATGAGTATTTGGAGAAATTATTAAAAGAAAAGTAAGCCTTTTATAAAATATAATTTATTGTGAAAAGAGATTTCAAATTTGAAATCTCTTTTTTAATTTAAAAGGATTAAATCTTTTATAATCTACTTTTTATCTAGTGCAAACGAGGCAATAAAATTGGAACCGTACAATGCAAAAAATTTATTTGATTGTTCATTTTCAATTTCATTTGTTTTAAGCGTTATTTCCTCAAATAGTTTTTGAAAATCATCTTGACTTTTACACTTTAAAAGCTGGCTGTTACTATAATTAACTAAATTTTGAAATGAAATCCTGCCTTCTTCCCTCAGCTTCCATGTTTCAAAAATTTTAAATTGTAAAATAAGCGTTCCTGCTAATGATCCAAATAATGGAATGAGAACACTAATAAGCCTTGTTGTTTCTGTCCATGAATCTTTATCTTGATATGCTATAAAAATTGAAGTCAAAAAACCGCTTAATAATGAAATTAACTGGAGCGAATACCAAATTCTATAATTTAATCTGCATGTTTTAGCATACCAGATTTCATAGTTTTTATGAATTTCCTTTATAAATACTTTAAGTGAAGCTGAATCATTTGATACTGGCTCTGTCATAGTTATTATTTTTTAAGAGTTCACAACACAATCAACTGAAAAACAACGCAATGTATAATTTATTATCAAAGAACAATTAAGTAATAATACCTGTTTTTTTCTAAACCCAAAATGCTCAAAAACAAAAATCCCGCAATTTCAATTTTAGAAATTGCGGGATTATATTTGCAGAGAGGAAGGGATTCGAACCCTCGATATAGTTACCCATATACTAGCTTTCCAGGCTAGCTCCTTCAACCACTCGGACACCTCTCTATTTTGGTCTGCAAAGAACACAAAAAAAATCGAGTTTCACAACGTAAATCTTTAAGATTCGTTTATACTCTTGCTAAATGCTTCCATAAACAATTTTACGGCTTTCTTTTGGTAGCTTCCAATCGTGAGCATAAAAGATTCTCGTTTGGTTACTACTCCTGTAATTTGAATGGCTTTAAGGCTATGTTCCCAGCCTTTTAGTGCTTTTTCTGCCACAATGGTTGCCCAGTCGCTGTTTTCTACCATTTGCAATAAAGCATTAATAGAATTTAACTCTATAGAAATCTTTGGTTTCATATGATGTTTTACAAACAATATTTCTACATATTCTCTGGAATTCGATCCTTTTCCGGGAAGAATCAGCGGTACTTCTTCTATTTTTTTAAATGGCATTTTTTCTAAGGAAGCCAAAGAGTTTGTTTTGGCAACCGCCATTACCATATTTGATGTAAACAAAGGCACTTTTTGAATTGGAGGACCAATTTCATGTGATGAAATTACTAATACTAAATCTAGTTCATTATTAATCAATTTTTGTTCTAAGGCTTCAGTTGTGCCATAATCTACTATAATTTTTAAATTCTGATATCTTTTAGCAAATGCATTAACAACAGGGAGAACTAATAAACCAAAGATATATGTAACCCCTATTCGAAGTTCACCGCCAATCATTTCGTTTAAATCTTCAATTGCCTGTTTTCCATTTTCTACATTTTCTACTACTTTTTTGGCATGAATCAAAAAAACCGATCCCGCTTCTGTAAGCTGCACTTTCTTTCCAATTCGCTTAAACAAAGGCATACCGAGCTCTTCTTCCAGCTTTTTTATTTGCTGCGAAAGTCCGGATTGCGTTACAAAACACAATTCGGCTGCTTTTGTAAAATGCAATACCTCAGCTATTTTAATAAAATATTCGAGTTGATAGATTTCCATATTGATAAGTTTTACTACTTATTATCAGTAAAATTATTAATTTTTCTAATGAAATCATAATCCCGAACTTTGTAAAAAAATATTTCAGATTATGTTTAAAGCGTTAAAATCAAAAAACTTCAAGTTATTCTTTTACGGACAATCCGTTTCGGTTATTGGAACCTGGATGCAGAAAACAGCCGTAAGCTGGATGGTTTACAGCATAACAGGATCTGTATTTTTATTAGGATTGGCAACGTTTTTAAGCATGATTCCGTCCTTATTTTTAGCCCCGCTGGCCGGAAGTATTATTGGCCGTTACGACAGACACAAAACATTAGTTTTTCTTCAGTCTCTTGCCATGCTGCAAGCAGGAACTTTGGCTTTGCTGATTTATTTTAAAATATACAACATCAACTTTATTTTAGCATTAAGTTTAATTCAGGGAATTATCAATGCCTTTGATATGACCTGCCGTCAAACCATGATGATTGATATTGTTGACAATAAAGAGGATCTTCCAAATGCGGTTGCACTTAACTCAACAATGAACAACTTTGCCCGTATTGCCGGCCCTGCACTTGCGGGAATTATTCTGCACGAATATGGCGAAGATATTTGTTTCATTGGAAACTTCGTGAGTTATGTTCCCGTTTTGATTTCTTTAATGTTAATGAAAATCACACCTCATATTAAAGCCGAAAACAAACTAAATATGATTGACGATCTTATTGAAGGTCTTGATTATGTAAAGAAAGAAACCGAAATGGCAAGAATGCTTTTAATGCTTACCTGCAGCAGTCTATTTGTGATTTCGTTTAATACTCTTATGCCGGTTTTTGCCAAAGACATCTTTCACGGAAATGCCGAAACATTCAGCTGGTTTGAAAGTGCTGCCGGAATTGGTTCTGTTTTATCTGCTATTTATCTTGCCAATCTAAAATCTGCTGAAAATATGAGTAAGTTACTGATCGCAGCAAGTTTACTTTTGGGTTTAAGTGTTATTATTTTAGCTGTTTCAAACAGCATTACCGTCGCTTTGATCTGTATGACTTTAAGCGGAATTGGAATGATGGGACAAACCTCATCTATCAATATTTATATTCAGACACACAGTATTGTTAGTATGCGTTCCAGAAGCATCAGTTATTTTATGATGGCCTATCAGGGAATGATTCCTGTGGGAAGTTTAATTATTGGTTATGTTTCTCACTCACTTGGCGTAAGAGCTACTGTTGCTATTCAGGGAATTATCTGTATTCTTTCCGTTATTGTTTATGTGTATTACAAAAAACATAAAGCTTCTGATGAATTGGAGACTTGTCCCGTTGAGTATAGAAATTCGAAATTTTAATTCAAAAGAAAACATTCCGTAGGAATGTCTGCTTGGTAGAATTAAATTTGAATTACGGTTATACGTTCCGTAGGAACGTTTGATTAACGTGGCAGATGCACAAGTGTCCCTATGGGACACAATACAAAACGATATTATTATTTTTTTTCTACCAATGAGATATTCCTATGGAATATTCTCGTCGTGATGAATCTTCAACTTTGTCAAAGTTCTTTATTTCAAAATAGATTGTAATTTAAATTTAAGATATTTCCCCGCGAAGTGCCGTTTCAAAAATATCTTTAAACTCGTTTTGAGGAATATTATGACCCAGTAAATACATCAATTTTGTAATTGCGGCTTCTGTAGTAATGTCTTTTCCGGAAATAACACCTAAAGATTTTAAAGCAGTACTGGTTTCATACTGTCCCATATTCACGCTTCCGCCAGAACATTGTGTTACGTTTACGATATGCATTCCGGATTTAATGGCTTTTTCAATTAAATTTAAAAACCAATCTTCGGTTGGAGCATTTCCTGAACCGTAAGTTTCCAGAATAATTCCTCTTAAACCTTTAGTTGCCAGAATTGAAGCCAAAACAATTTCGCTCATTCCCGGAAACATTTTAATAATGGCTACGTGGTTGTCTAAGTTTTTATGAACGATTAATTTTGCATCCTTATTTACAGGAAGAAATAAATGTTTGTTCAATTTTAGATGAACTCCAGATTCTACCAATTCCGGATAATTTGGCGCTGTAAAAGCTCTAAAATGCTCCGCATTTACTTTTGAAGTTCGGTTTCCACGGTACAATTTGTATTCAAAATACAAACAGACTTCTGTAATAACCGGTTTTCCGTCTTCTAAAAGTGATGCAATCTGAATGGCTGTAATCAGGTTTTCTTTTGCATCGGTACGCAAGTCTCCAATTGGCAATTGCGAACCTGTAAATACAACTGGTTTTGCTAAATTCTCGAGCATAAAACTCAATGCCGAAGCCGAATACGACATCGTATCTGATCCGTGAAGAACAACAAATCCGTCGTAAGAAGCGTAATTTTTCTCAATAATTGTGGCAATTTTAGTCCACATTTGAGGATTCATATTCGAAGAATCAATTGGATGTTCAAATGAAATCGATTCGATTTCGCAGTCCAATTGTTTAATTTCTGGAATTTTCTGAATTAATTTACCAAAATTGAAGGCTTTAAGCGCTCCAGTTTCAAAGTCTTTGCTCATACCGATGGTTCCTCCGGTATAAATCAATAATATTTTTGCTTTAGATGACATCTTGGTATTTTAATTTATTGACAACAGGATTGGCATACATAGCCAAAAATCCTTGTCTGGTAACAGGATTATCGCTTCCAATTCTCATTTCTAAACGACGTTCAAAAAGCTGTTTTTCGCTTTCTTTGTATTTGTCTGCAAATCGGCTGGTGTCGTTTAAAATATCATAAGCAATAAAATTAGTCGGCCATAATTGATAGTTTTTCAAAACAACATCATCAATAGTCTGTGCCAAAGCCTGAACTTGTTTGTTTACATTGTCGTTTTCGGCTACAATCTGATCGATTTCTGTATCTAAAACATCACCAACAGAAATATGTATTCTTTTTTTAGTTCCCATGATACCGCTTAAAATGGTCATGAAATCTTCATTTTTGTCTTTTACGTAAACTTCGTTGTTTGCTTCTGCCATTAATTGCGGCATTTTCAATACATCAGTCGGATCATATTCATAAGAAATAGAAACCGGAACGATTTTTAGTTTCTTAAAATAATCCATTAAGTTTTGTTCGTCAGACCCCATTCCAATCATTTTTAAAACTCCCGGATTGGTTTCATCATTCCCGTCTTTTGTTCTTCCTTCTCTTTGAGCAATCCAAACCGAACGGTTTTCGCGAAGCAGTAACTGTCCCATATATTCTGAAAGCAGTTTAGAACTTTGCAGCATTTCACGAGGAGATAAACCTCTTAAAACCAAAAAGTTTCGGTTTAATTTTGCCAAAGTTGCCAAGAAAGCTTTCTTTACTAAATTATCTCCAATTGCCGAAGCGGTCATTACTAAACCATGTTCGAATAAACAAACATTTAATAATGTTGTATCTAAAAGAATATCTCTATGATTTGAGATAAACAAATAAGAAGTATTGGGTTCTAATTTTTCAAAGCCTGAAGTAGTTAAACCTTCTGAGCTTTTTTCAAGAACTTTTTGGATAGTATTATAAATAAAATTGCATTGAAAATCACGGATAGAGTGTGTTTTCTTTAACTGTTCCTTCCAAACCTCATCTTCTACATCCGGAAAAGTAAAGTTCATCATGGTTTTCATCATTGGGTGATTTACAACATCATGAAGTGCTTCATTTATTTCGGTATCATAAAAAGGTCGAATGGCATCAAATTTCTGCATTATTTATATAGGTTTTAAGTGGGCAAAAGAACAAAAAAAAAATTAAAGTTTTGTAAGGCACAGGTTAAATCCCAAAAACGTCTTTTGAGTTTTGTGTTGTGATTACTGCTATTTCTTCTGCAGAAACGCCATATACTTCGCTTAATTTAGCTATTACGTTGACTAGATAGCTGCTTTCGTTTCTTTTTCCTCTATACGGAATTGGTGCTAAATATGGAGAATCTGTTTCAAGAACGATGTGTTTTAAATCGATTTGATTTAAAAACTGATCAATTTTTCCGTTCTTAAAAGTCACAACACCGCCAATTCCTAATTTCATATTATAAGAAATGGCCTGCAATGCTTGTTCTAAAGTTCCGGAAAAACAATGAAAAATCCCAAATAAATCTTCAGATTTTTCTTCTTCTAAAATTTCGAATATTTCATCAAAAGCTTCGCGACAGTGAATTACGATTGGCAATTTGTATTGTTTTGCCAGGTGAATTTGTCTTTTAAAAGCAATTTGCTGCTCTTTTAAATGTGTTTTATCCCAATACAAATCGATTCCTATTTCGCCTACTGCATAGAATTTTCGCTTAGATAATTCGGTTTCAACATGGGCTAATTCTGCTTCATAATTATCCTTTACGTAGGTTGGATGCAATCCCATCATCAGGAAAATGTTATCAGGATAATTTTTCTCTAAATCGTACATCGATTGTGTCGCCGCTGCATCGATTGCTGGAATAAAAAAACGAGTAACTCCGGCATCAATGGCGCGTTGAATCATTTCGTTACGATCCTGATCAAATTCTTCAGAATATAAATGAGTGTGTGTATCGGTAATAATGGGTGTTGAATTCAAGGCTCTAATTTTAAAATGCCAAAATTACGACAATATTAAAAGAATAGCAATTTCGTGTGAAATGGCACACGGATAAAACGGATTTTTTTATTCTTTTTGTCAGACTGAGTGAAGTCAAAGTCAAATACAGATTATCGCTTATCTTAGTCGATTCAAAATGCAATGCTTCGACTTTTCTCATGAAGACAAACTAATGTTTACTTTCCTGTTTCAATAAACAGCAAAGCACGATCTAAGACCTCATCTTTTCCTTCCTGAATCCCTTTTATGGTTGGTTTTACTTCAATATCTGGTACAATTCCTATACGCTGGGCTTCTCTGCGGTCTGGATAATAAACCCCAAGTCCTGTATATCTGGTATGAAATCCTTTAAAATCAAGATCTACTGCATTTCCATCTGTTCCTGCTGTTTGACTGCCTATAATTGTTGTATTTCCTGCTGTTTGAAAACACATTGCTGTCCATTCTGACTGGCTTAGTGACTTTTCATTTAGCAGTACAATCGCTTTCCCTTTATAATTATCTTTATTATTAAATCCGCATTTTCGTCCATCTACCCATTTGTATTTTCCCGGGTAGTTTAAATAAGGTTCTGTATAATCGCAAAATTTCTTTTCCTCAGCATTTAAAAAATCCGAGATCTCTTTCCAGGTTCCATTTGGATAATTTCTCATATCAAAAACGATTGCCTTTGTAGATTTTAAGGCATCAATCATGTCTGGAATATTTTTAGGTTTTATAGCTCCCATATTTACGTAGCCGACATTATTATCCAAAAGCTTAAACTTTTCCTTTGGTTTTACAGCGCCTTTTTTAAATTCATTTCGATGAGAGTCATGATAATCATGCCAAATCATATTTTTTATTTCATACTTCCCATCTTTTAAAAATTCTACCGAAACATTATCCTGATCAGTACTCAAAATTCTATAAACTACTTTATCTAAAAGTTTAGCTTCGTTTGATGCACATACTAAATCTCTGTTTTGCTCGATTAATTCTTTTATGGTTTTACCATTTATTTTAGTAATTACAGTTCCTATTTTAATATTATCTGCTTCGGCAAGACTATCTCCTAAAATCTCGGTAATAACCAATTTATCATCGATTATTTTGCCTGCTGCAGGGAAATGATTTAATGAGCGATAAACAGTTGGGCCATAAATTGGAGTTTCGACGTGGCTGTCATTAAGTTTTGATGTTAGTTTTTTAAGTGCGAGATAAAAATCAGCTTCATTTTTAGCATCAGCGATAGATGGCAGTGACTGTTCTAAACTCAAATCCCATTTTTGATCCATGATATATTTATATGGAAAATAATATTCAATTAAATTCCAATAGGCAAAAAGCATTAATATTCTGGAATCTTTATTGTTATAATCAAGATCAAAATAGTTTTTTGTCATTTTTAAACCATCAAAACCATGTTCAAAATCTTCATTGCTTTGAAACCTGTTTTCTTCAATAAATTTTAATTTCTTCGAAAGTTTTTTAGAAAACAACTTATTATTAAACCAGGATAAATCGAAATTCTTATCAAAAAGCTCCACATCTTTTGGTGCAGGAATTGGTGCAATTTCTTTTACTGGTCCAAGATCGTCAATCCAGTTTTCAAGAAGCAGTGAAAACTCTTCTTTGGTTTGTGCTTTTTCTATTTTAGGAAGTTTTTCTAAAAGCTGCTTATCCCAATTGACTTCTCCACTGGCTGCTTTTGGATGATAATATTTTAAGAAACCCCAGACTTTGCAGGTTGCAAAGAGTTTTTCGGTTTCAGTAATTTTAGGAGCGCAGAATGTAATTTGTGAAAATGTAATAAAAAGAAATAAAGTAATTTTTTTCATTAATTGAGACTGGTTAGGTTTTGATTGTTTTTGGTTAATGCTGTAAAATAGAAAATCGAATTTAGAATTAAAATTCCAAATTCGATTGAGGTTTTCCGTAAAGGAGAAATATTTTATTAAGAATAATCTAATCCAGCTGATGTAATAGTTCTTCTACCTGATCATAACCTTCGTAATCTTCAGAGATGCTTTCAAGAATTTGTTTACAAGCCTCATAATCTTTTTGTTTCAACTTAGATAAAGCCAAATACCAAAGTGCTTTTTCTTTGTAAACAGAAGTTCCTGCATGTATTTCATTAAAAACAGCTTCGGCTTTTAAATAATGACTTTCTTCTAATAAAGAAACGCCGTAAAAAAACTGAATTTCTGCTGTTTTTTGTTTCTTTAAAACGGTTTCAAAAAGCGGAATGGCTTTATTATATCTTTTTGCGTTATAAGCTTCTTCTGCTTGTTTTAAAGACTCATTGACTGTTCCTCTTACTGTAAATGAGGCTTGTTCCGGATCGTTATAATCTGCAAAAGCCGGATTTTGATTATAGTTGAAAAAGAATAACCCGAATAGAACTGCAACCGAAGCTGCAACTGCTAAATACCATGGTTTTAAACCAATTACTTTTGTTTTGTTATCGAAATGTTTCTCTGATATCTGAGTCAGATTTTGTTTAAAAGCTTCTCGTTCCTGTTCAATTCCAAATTTATTGGCTAATTGAAATTGTACTTCTTTAAAAGTTTCAAATTCCGATGCAAATTCAGGATCTTCCAACAATTGTTTTTCAAAATCATTTTTAGCATCAGCAGTTAATTCGCCCTGAAGATATTGATCAAATAATATGTAACGTTCTTCGTTCATGACTAATTGTTTTTTAAAGATTTAAAGTTTTTTGCTTCCTGAATCCACTGTGTTAACTGACCAACGCATAATGATTTTTTCTTACGGACATAACCATACGTTACGTTTAGTTTTTCGGCCACTTCTTCCATCGATTTAATTTCAAAACTCAGTTTTAAAAGCTCTTTGCATTTGTCTCCCAGTTTCTCAAACATGGTGTCAAAAAGCTCTTGTTTTTCATCAAATTGTTCGGTTTGACCAATTAACTCATGCGCAGATTCATTGATAGATAAAACGTCTTCAATAATTGTTACCCCTTTATTAGATGTTTTTTTCAGTTCATTGAGCCATTTTCTTTTACACAATAAAAAGAAATAAGCATCAAAAGGGCAGGTTAGTTTTAACGAATTGGCTTTGGCCTGATTAAAAAGCAAAATCAATATTTCCTGAACTACATCCTGTGCCTGGTCTCTATCGCCGGAATTGTTCATAATAAACATAACGACTTTAGGAACAAACTTTTTATATATAGACTGAATTACCAGCGAATTATTTTCGGCAAGACCATCAATATATTTTTGGTCAGGATGTATTTTGTTTTTATCCATAAAAAAACTTTTAATCAGATAAAGTTAAAAAGAATCTCAATTAAATTTCAATCAAATGGGTAACAATTAACAATTTCAATTGATATAAGCAGACAGAAATCTTTTAAAACAGTTAAAATTAAGAGAAAATGGAAACGTATCAATTTACAGACGAAAAGACTTTAGATAAATTTTACAAAATGATTTCGGCCAAAACACGTAATGGTTTTGTAATCGTAGAACACAACGAGAAACTGCCGTATGTTGTTTTGTCTAAAGAAAAAAAAGCAGTTAAACATACCTTTCATTTACTGCTTACCTGTCTCACTTTCGGACTTTGGTCTGTTGTATGGATTTATTTAATCATTACGCTTTCGCGAAAGCAGAGCATTCTTGTGGCTGTTGACGAAGATGGAAATCTTTTTGAAGACAAATGTCTTTCGGCATAAATAAAAAATAAAAACAGGGGTAACAAAATATTTACCTCGAACATCTATCAATATAATAATCATTAAAAACCAGAAATTATGAATACAAATTTTAAAACAATCGGCCTTTTATTCCTTTTACTAATCTCTTTTGTAAGCTGTGATAACAGTGACGTAGAAAATGGCAGTGATCTTATTTTACCTCCAACTTCGGCAGCATTTAAAAGTATTAACGAAAAAGGTGTAAAAAGAAATACTCAAAATTTTACCATGACTGCAGGAAATGGTGTGGTAACTTTAACTTCGGCAAAAGGGGTAAAATTATATATCAACGGAGACTGTTTAACTAAAAACGGAAATCCTGTAACCGGACAAGTAGATATTGAATACATCGAGCTTTTTGACAAAGGAAACATGCTGGTAACCAATAAACCAACAATGGGAATTACTGCCGACGGAAAGAAAAACCTTTTAATTTCTGGTGGAGAATTTTTTATCAAAGCAACTCAAGGCGGTGTAGAACTTCAGACTTCCTGCACCATGAACATGATTGTTCCAACTGCTTTAACAGATGGCTATGATAATTTAATGACTTTATGGACTGGAGTAATTGACGATAAAGGAGAATTAGCCTGGAGAGAAGCAAAAGCAAATGCTGACGGAACCGGCGGAAAAGGCGGTGTTCAAGGTGAAGGAAACAATTACTATGTAACTTTTGGAAACTTTGGATGGACTAATGTTGACCGTTTTTACAGTGATCCAAGACCAAAAACAACTATTTTAGTAGATGTTCCGGATGGTTATAATAACACAAACAGTGCTGTTTATCTTTCTTATGACGGCGAAGGAACAAATGCTCTTGCAAAACTGGATACTTATACTGCCGAAGGATTGTTTAGTGAACATTATGGACAAATTCCTGTTGGATTAGCCTGCCACATCATTTTTGCCACAGAAGATAATGGCAGCTGGCGATATGCAATTAAGGGAGTAACAATAACTGCAAATACTACATATACCTTTACACAAGCCGAAACAACAGTCGGTACAGAAGCCCAGCTTGTTGCTGCAATTAATGCCATTCAGTAACTAACAAATGCTTTTTTAAGAAAAAGTGATGATTTGCTCATCACTTTTTTTTACATTTAATCTTGTTTTAAAATTGATTTTTAAGATTTTAGAACCCAAAACTATCTAGTTATGAAACCACAACTGTCTATTTTCTTTATTCTATTCTCGATTTTTTCAATAGGGCAAACCAAAGTAAAAGACACCATAACCCGAAGAGCTGTTATTGGTTTTATCCAAAATGGAAATGCTGTAAATTTTAAACCTGAAACACCGCCATTGATTCCAATTGCGGGTGCTCCAAAACCAAGTTATTCGTATTTATGGGAACTGGGCGACGGTCATTACAGCAAAGAAGCAGAACCTAAGCATGTTTATAAAAAGAAAGGAACTTACACGACAAGGCTTGCCGTAACAAACAATTACGACAACGGAAAACCGCCGGCAACACGTCCGAAAAAAGTCGCTGTAAACGATATTACCGATACTAGTTATAAAGACATTGCTTCTATAGCAGATCAAAACGGTTTTGCAATTTTAAAAAACTGCGATCCTATTCCGGAGCAGGAAATGGTAGTCGTTGTGAGTTATCAAAATCTGGAGAATTATGTTTCCAGCGGCAAGCTTTATTTATTTTATAATGAAAAACAATTCAAACACAATAACTTTGAATTAAGTGATTTTAGAACTTATGCTGACGAACGTGAAATTAAAGAAAACTTAACGGCATCTGTAAACGATCTTGACGATTCTAATAATTATCTGGCTTCTGCCGAAAACAGTTTCAAACTTAAAAAATATAGAAATACAGCTACTGAGGAAGATCTTGATGCTTCACTTTTAGAGGCTCATAAAATCTATCATAATGTTTCGGTTTTAGAATTTGATAATGCTGATCCGGGAGAAACACGAAATGTTTTTTACACATTTAAAACCACTCCCGAAATGATAAAAGATACCAGCGCAACGGTCACGATGCGCGGGATTTTTGTTCCTAATCGAAGCTATAAAAACCATAAGATTAAAAACCTTGAGATGGAAATTGTAACGTCTCACGATCCAAATAAAATGGGCTCGAACGGACGTTTTATGAATTATAGGCTGGTACGTTTTAAAAGGGTTAATTTTAAAACCCGTTTTCAAAATAATGGTGAAGGTCCGGCCCGAAAAATTCGTTTAGAAACTGATATTCCGGATATGTTCGACAAGAAAACTTTCCAGATAGAAAGTATGTATCCAGAATGTCCAATCTGCCCAAAAGGCGAAGAACCAACCGTGAGTTGTCTCGACACGATTATCAAACAAAAACAGATCATTTTTACATTTAAGAATATTTATCTGCCGGGAACTGAACAGAAAAATGTAAAGGAAAAAGACAGTACAAAAGGTTTTGTAAAATATTCTATGAAGTTTGGCGAGGACTTTCATAAAGTAAAAACCAAAAGCCGGACTTCGATTATATTCGACAAAAACGAACCTATAATTACGAACTACGCCACTACCCGATTTCTGCCCGGAATTTCTATTGGCGTAAAAGCCGGATATAATTTTTATCCTGATTTAGACAAATCGACGAGTTATTTTGTGGGCGCGACGCTTTCGCCTTTTAAATCGTATCGCTTTTACTGGCAGGTAGAATGGACAAATGCCTTAAATCAGTATAATCGTGCTGTAACAGTTACAGATCAATTGAATACTAATGCAAACGGAACAAGACAATTGGTACGCACGACAACCTCAACTGAAAACAAAAACATCAATTGGGAAGTTCCTGTTTTAATTCGGTATAACCTTAATAACTATATTGGCATTGGTGCCGGAATTCAGGCTAATATAAATGTTTCGCAAGAGCAGAATCAAAATATAAAAGTTGATACGTATGAAGGCGATAAAGAGAGCTTTTTAATTAATTCGAGTACAACAAGCAATCAAACAAAAACTTCTTTTGCCGATTTTAAAACCGGGCTTTTATTTGATTTAACTGCAGGTTTCGCCAGAATTGGTCCAAGTTTGGGAGCACGTTATGTAATTAATTTTGAACAGAATTTCAATTATTTTCAGGTTTATGGAATATGGAAGTTTTAAAGTTATTACACGAAGATTTTTGGAGAGATTTTCCACGAATCAATGCTGAAATAATTTGTGGAAATCCGTGAAATTCGTGGCAAAAAAATAATATGAACTTATACAACTTATATCGTTTAATCTTTCTTTTCCTAACTCTGAATGCTTTCGGGCAGAATCAGGAAGATAAAATTTACCATGCAATTGATGTTTTTACTGCTCACCCTTCTGCAAAAGCAATACAGGATTTATCAAATGCTGAAGCTGATTTTTGGAGAAATCCAAAACCAAAAACCAAAGATGAATTACTGGCAGTCGTGGTTTTAAACTGCAATAAAGCCTATTATGAAAACCAATTTGGGCAGACACAAAATGCCATTTCAAGTTATGAAAAAGCATGGCAGACTTACCAGAAACAAAAGCTCAGCAATTACGATATTATAGAATTCTGCTTAAAACCTTTAGGGAACTTATATACGATTCTGGGCGATTATGACAGCGCCGAAAACACTATAAAACAATATTATTTTATTGTAAATACTTCTAAAAATTATCCCGACGCACAAAACCAAAAATTTGCTGCAATTTTAAATTTATCTAATGTTTATCAAAGTTCCGGGAAAATTTCTTCGGCAATTGAAGTTTTAGAAAATACGCTGAAAACAGAAAAATTATCGAACTCTCAAAAAGGAATTTTACTCAATAATCTGGGAAATAATTATTGGTTAAATTCTAAACAATTCATTAAAAATGCTCCTCAAAATGCAGAAAAAGCATTCCTGTCTTCAATAGAATATTTGAAAAACGAAAAAGGCAAATCAGAAACTTTATCCAATTCTTATCGCAATTTAGCTTCAATGAACCGGCAATGGCAGCAATTTGACATTGCTGATTCTTATATGCAGAAGGCGGAAAAACTTCTTTTAGAAACAAAAAATCAACAGCCTAGAAAACGGGCCAAACTCTATTATGAAAAAGCTTGGCTGCTTTTTGATGAACAAAAACATGAGGAAAGCGCCAAACAGATTTCAGTCGTTTTTAAAACCCTGATTCCAAATTATAATTCAAAAGATATTCTTCCGAATAAAAATCAATTGTATGCTGAAACTGTTTTGGTTGATGCGCTCGATTTACAGGCAGAAATTCTAAAAATCAAAGATCCTAAAAATGCATTAAAGGCTTTTGAACTTTCGTTCTACATTGAAGATTTATTGATGAATAGTCTGGTTTATGAAAACTCAAAAATCCTGATGCAGCTGCGGTCCCGAAATCGTACCGAAAAATGTCTTTTTGTTTATGATGAATTGTTCAGTAAAGAAGGGAAAACGAAATATCTGGAAGAAGCTTTTCAATTATCAGAAAAAACAAAATCGGGTATTTTAAAAGGTTATCGTTCGAATATTAAAAATGCTTCCGCAGAAGAAAAACAGCTTTTGCAAGACCTGCAAAACCTAAATAATGCGATTTTAAAAGAACAGCAAAAAGGAGATTCGGCCAATATTTCAAAAATCAACACACTTATAAAACAGCAAAATGAAGTCATGATTTCGCTGAAAAAAGTACAGTCTGAAAATACAGATTATATTCCTGAAAAATGCGATGTCAAAGCGCTGCTTTCAAAATTAAAGAAAGATAAAGCGATGATGGTTTATTATTTTATGGGATCTGAAAAGCTGTATTTTTTTGTTTTACAAAACGATCAAATTGTTCTAAATCATATTAATATTGCTCATCTTGGTATTTCAAGAATTGTCCAGTTTATAGATTATTTTAACAGTCCGGATGCTATTACAAATGATATTTCCGACTATAATCATTATGGAAAAGATGTTTATGATTTATTAAAACTTCCTAATAATTCTGGTTACAAAAACCTTGTCATTGTTCCTGACGGAATTTTAAATTTTCTCCCTTTTGAAGCTTTAATTACTCAGGAATCTAATACAACGAATTTTGCTAAAATGCATTATTTACTTAATGATTTCAGGATTGCTTATACTACTTCGGCAAATATTTATCTGAATGCTAAACCTGTTTCAAAATCTAAAAAAACAGTTTTAGGTGTTTTTCCTGTTTTTGAAGGCACATCTTTCGAGCTTAGTTATTCAAAAAAAGAACTAGAATCTATTCGCCGTAATTTTAAAGGGAAATATTTAGAAAATTCGAATGCAGGTTTTGCTGATTTTAAAAATAATGCTTCAAATTATTCTATTCTTCATTTGAGTACGCACGCTTCTTCTGGCGATATTGAAACTCCGGCAAGTATTAAATTTTACGATCAGGAAATCCTGTATTCAGAATTGTATAATCTGCATATAAATCCTGATTTAGTTGTTTTAAGTGCCTGCGAAACCGGAATTGGAAAATTGTACAAAGCCGAAGGCGCGATGAGTATTGCAAGAGGTTTTCAGTTTGCCGGAGCACAGAATTTGTTGTTTTCTTTATGGAAAGTAAATGATTTTACGACTTCGGTTTTTATGTCTGATTTTTATAAAAATGTCAAAAATGATGTTTCTTATTTTGAAGCCAACACTAATGCAAAACGGGAATATTTGAACGATAAATCGATTCCGAATGCTAAGAAATCGCCTTATTATTGGAGTTCTTTTGTGTATTACGGCTCAATTTCGGCTGAAGAAAAATCAGGAAATTATATCTATTACGTGATTAGCTTTTTGATTGTAATTGGCTTATTTTTGGGTTTCAATCATTATCGAAAATGGAAAATCTTCACGAGATTCTCAAAAAAGAGAATTACAAAAAAATAAAGTTTAAAGTTACCAAAACACAGCATCTGCAGATAAAAGCCAAAATTAACGGCATTTCAGGAAATTTCATTTTAGATACGGGCGCTTCAAACACCTGCATTGGTTTTGAAAGCATTGAACGTTTTGAATTGTCTGCCAAAAAATCAAAAACAAAAGCTTCTGGCGCGGGCGGAACTGGAATGGCAACCCAAATTTCATCTCAAAATAAATTACAGTTAGGAAGCTGGAAAAACAAAGATTTCAGCATTGTTATTTTTGATCTTTCGCATGTAAACGAAGCTTTAGAATCGTACAAAGCTAAACCTGTTCACGGCATTATTGGCGCCGACGTTCTGCTTGAAGGAAAGGCGATTATAGATTATTTTAATCATTATTTGTATTTAAAGTAGGATTAAGTTTTTTCGTATATATTTGTTACTCCAATTAACAAACCTATACGTATGAAAAAAACTCTACTCTGTTTTCTTTTTCTGTTTACCAATTTTTTTTATGCTCAAGTCAATAATATTGAGCATTGTTTTGGAGATAATTACTTTGATTTAACGGTCAATAATTCTCTTTTACTTGGTAATTTAAATCCCGCAGAAACCGCTATTAGTTTTCATTTAAGTCAGGATGATGCGAATAATAATTTAAATCCTATTTCGCAGCCTGCGCAATATAACAGCTCTGCACCATCTAAAACAATTTATGCCAGAATTGATAATAACGGAACTGTTACCACAAATTATTTTGATTTAAAAATATATGGACAGTTAAGCATTACACCTCTTACAACGCCTGTTAATTGTAACGGAATGAACAATGGTCATATAACTGTTATTCCATCTGGCGGTAAAGCTCCTTATGCGTATCAAGTAAATGGAGGTCCCTTTACTGTTTATAACGGCGGCTTAAATCCTCTGCAATTAGATAATTTATCTCCGGGAATTTACGTTATTCAGGCAAAAGATGCATTAAATTGTTCTACTGCAGTTTATCCAGTACAAATAGAACAGCCTGCCCTTTTGAATGCCAATGTAATAGTTGATAATCAAAATGTAATTATTGTTAATGCCTCAGGAGGAAAACCAGAATATGAATATTCATTAAATGGTTTAGACTATCAAAAAAGTCAATATTTTACGAACCTGCTGCCAGGTACATATAATGTAACTGTGAGAGATGCTAACCACTGTATATTTCAAACTAATCCTATTATAATTAATCCTCCTCTTACGGTTGCAGCCCAGTCAGAACCTGTTACTTGTAATCATTTAGGTATGATTACAGTTATAGCCGCCGGAGGAATCCCTTCTTATGTTTATTCTATTAATGGAAGTGATTTTTCTTCTATAAATGTATTTCATGATTTACCAGCGGGAAACTATGTAATAAAAGTTCGTGATGTAAAAAATAATGAAATAACTATACCTGTAGTAGTTTCAACAATAAATCTGCCAACGGTTACGGCTGAAGTGCGAAATCTATTTTGCAAAGGATCTAATGATGGATCAATAACATTATTAGCATCTGGAGTTGGAGGCCAATATTTCTATTCTCTGGATTCAGTAAATTTTCAGGTTGATAATACTTTCTACAACTTAGCAGCCGGGACTTACACGGCGGTTGTTAAGGATAACTATGGCTGTACATCATATCCGTTAAATTTTACAATAACAGAGCCAGAAATGCTTACATCGACGGTGGCTGTAAACAATCAAAAAATTACTGTTACCGCAGGCGGAGGAACTGGCACGTACCAATATTCTGTTGATTTCTTAAATTATCAGGATAGTAACGTTTTCGAAAATCTGCCTAAAGGAACTTATTCTGTATATGTTAAAGATTCTAACGGCTGTGTGGTTTCAAAATCAGACATCGATATAAATCCAATATCACCGCTTACAGTACAAGCTACAGCAACTGCGATAAGCTGTATGCCTGGAATAATCACTATAACAGCAAATGGAGGAAGTGGTTCTTATGAATATTCATTTAACAATGGACAGACATTTACAAATTTGAATTTTTATTCTACCACATCTATTGGCAGTTATGCTATTATAGTTAGGGATTCTCAAAATAATACAGCGAATACTTCTGTAGAAGTACAGCAAACACCTTCTTTGGTAATTGTATCTGAACAGCAAAACGTACGATGCAAAGGAGACAATAGTGGATTTATTAAAGTTAATGCATCGGGAGGCCAGCCTTCTTATAAATATTCTATTAATGGCGGAGCATTTGCAGCAGTTGATACTTTTTATGATCTGAGTGCTGGCACATATAACATAATAGGAAGAGATATTGCTGGCTGTGAGGTAATGATAGTTGTTACAATATCTGAACCTGCTGCTCCTTTAGTAACAAACGTAATAGTCGAAGAGCAAACTATTAAAATTGAATCTCATGGCGGAACTGGTCAAGTTCTATATAGTATTTCTCCTAATTTTGCTGAATTTTCTACTAATAACATTTTTACGAATTTAGCACCTGGGAATTATCAAATTATTGCACAGGATGTAAATGGCTGCTTTAACTTATCAGAAGTAGTAATTGAAGCTCCTGCACCATTAATAGACGGAAAAAAAGAGATTATTTTCGAATTTAAACCGGGACAGACTTTAGGAGATATTATCGTTAATGGTCAAAATATCAAATGGTACAGCAGTAAAGGTTTTTCAACTAATAAAACAGGTAAAAAAGCAGTTGAGCCAACCTTACCGCTGACAACTGTTTTGGTAGATGGTGTAACGTATTATGCTTCGCAGACTGTAGACGGAGTTGAAAGCAGAGAACGCCTTGCTGTAACAGCAAAAGTAAATGGTTCTCTTTCTACAGATGATTTTGTTCTGCCGAATTTTAGATATTATCCAAATCCTGTTCAACATGTTTTAAATATCAGCAATGCATCTAATATTGATGAAGTTGAGGTAATTTCGGTTTCAGGAAAATCTATTTTGGTAAAACAAATTAACAACACACATTCTGAAATTGATTTATCAAGTGTTTCTTCCGGACTTTATTTCTTAAAAGTAAAATCAGAAGGACAGAGTAAAACCATTAAGATTGTGAAAAAATAACAGGAGCTAAATTTCAATAAAGAAATTCCAGCTAACATATAAATCAATCCTGAGAATTATCAGAATTGATTCCAATAAAAAATCCCAAATTCCTTTCGGAATTTGGGATTTTTCGTCTAAAATTAAATCAATTAATGGGTATGTTTAGGATTAAAACCGTCTTCGCTTAATTCTGTATGCTCATAATCGGCAACCATTTCAGCTTCGTAGTCAATTTTTTCTCCTTTAGAGAATCTTCTAATAATTTTCTCCATAATATCATAAATAACCGGTACTACAATCAAAGTCAGGAATAATGATGAAATCAAACCTCCAATGATTACCCATGCCAGTCCGTTTTTCCATTCTGCTCCTGCTCCTGCTGCTAATGCAATTGGGAACATACCAAATACCATCGCAATTGTTGTCATCAAGATTGGACGTAAACGAGCGTGGTTTGCCTGGATTAATGCTCTTCTAATCGATTCTCCGGCCGCTCTTCGCTGATTGGTATAATCGACAAGCATGATCGCATTCTTACACACCAGACCAATCAACATGATGACCCCTAAAATGGTAAAGATATTTAATGTATTGTTTGTTAATGCCAATGCAAATAAAACTCCAATGAACGAAAGCGGAATGGCAAATAATACAACAAACGGGTGAACGAAACTGTCATATAATCCAACCATTACAAGGTAAACCAAAATAATAGCGGCTAATAACGCAATTCCTAAAGTACCAAATCCTTCAGACTGGTTCTCCTGATCACCACCCCAGATGTAGTTAACTCCAACTGGTTTTTGCAATTTGTCTAATTTTGCCTGCCACTGCTGAACAATTGTTCCTGCCGGCACCCCAACATTCTGACCTTGTACGGTTACAGAAGCTGTTTTATCTCTACGCTCTAATTTACTTGGTCCAGAACCTTCTGTAATAGTAGCAAATTGGTTTAATTTAATCTGCTGACCTGCATTGTTGATGAAAATCAAATTACTAACGTCTGTGATGTTTTTTCTATCAAATTCGTTGTATTTGATGTTGATGTCGTATTCGTATTCACCAGCTCTAAATTTACCGTCAGTATTACCACTGTAAGCTGTCTGCATGGTTAAACCAACTGTTTGAAGAGTCAATCCTAAAGCAGCCATTTTATCTCTGTCAACCTGAACGTTAATCTCTGGGTTTCCATCTTCAACTGTTAATTTAATCTCAGTTGTTCCAGGAATAGTACGCAATTCAGCTTCAGCCATTTTAGCAAATTTCATAGCACTTTCTACGTTTGGACCTGTTACGATCAAACCTAAAGTTGCATCTTCTGCCGTTCCTAAGATACCTACAGGAACCGTTTTAACTTTGGCACCCACTAATACTTTTTCAAGTTTACGTTTTGTCTTAGCAGCATAAACGTTGGCATCATCTGTACGATCTTTTTGCTCGATCATTTTAACGTCAATCTCAGCTTTGTAAGCAGTTGCCTGAGCAGCTCCTAAACCTTCACTGGTTTGTCCTACTGTTGTAATCTGGCTTAAAACATATTTCTCTCCTTTTAAGAAAGCTTCAGCTTTTTGAGTCATAAAGTTAGTCTGCTCTAAAGAAGCATCTTTTGGCATCTCAATCTGCACTAAGAATTCACCACTATCAGATGCTGCAAAGAACTCTCCTCCAATATAACCGCCTCCCATTAACCAGAAGATTGATCCAAAGAACATTACCAGTACAATCGCCATAGTTTTAATATAGTGATCTAAACACCAGTTTAGTAAGTTTGATACCCAGTCAGTAAAACGAGTTAAATAGCTTTCGAATCCAAGAATAACTTTTCCGAAAAGATTTTTACCTTCAATATGCTCTAATTTTCCAAAACGTGAAGACAACCATGGAATAATAGTAAATGAAGCCAATAAAGAGAACATTGTTGATATAATTACCGTAACACAGAATTGTGTAATAATGTTTGATACCAATCCTGTACTCATTGCAATTGGCAGGAACACCACCACAATTACTAATGTAATCGAAGTTACAGTACCTCCAATTTCAGCAGTTCCGTCATAAGCGGCACGAATTCGGCTTTTACCCATCTCCATGTGTCGGTAAATATTCTCCAGTACAACGATCGCGTCATCCACAAGAATACCAACCACAAGAGATAAACCAAGTAAAGACATTAAGTTAAGTGTATAACCTAATAAATAAATTCCAATAAATGTAGCGATCAAAGAGGCAGGAATAGATACCATTACAATCAATGAGTTTCTAATACTGTGCAGGAAGAACAACATTACAAATGCTACCAGAATAACCGCAATTAATAAGTCATGTACAACAGAATCTGCTGCTTCAAGCGTAAATACAGTACTGTCTTTTGCAATTTCTAATTTTAATTGAGCCGATTTATAATCGCTCTCTAATGTCTTAATTGTTTTAACCAGCTGTTCACTTACCGCAACGGCATTTGCATCTGATTGTTTTACAATTTGAAGTACAATCGCACTTTTTTGATCTACACGCGCAATTTTCTCTGCGATTTTTTGTGTATCCTGAACATCAGCAATATCTCCTAAACGAACCTGGATTCCGTTTTGAGAAGAGACTACTAAGTTTCTTAATTCTTCAACATTTTTATATTTACCCGCTAAACGAATTAATATTTTTTGATTTCGAGTCTGGATATTACCCGTTGGGAAATCCAGATTTGAAGTTAAAATTGTCTGCTGTACCTGAGGAACAGAAAGTCCGTAACCCTGCATTTTTACAGCATCAAGATTTACCTGAATCTCACGTTCCTGACCACCAATAATGTTTACCTGCGCAACCCCTTGTACACGAGATAAAACTGGCGCAATCTTTTTATCGATCAAATCGTAAAACGCTGCTTCGTCCATTTTACCATTCGCTCCAAGTGTCATAATTGGTAAATCACTCAAAGAGAATTTAGTTAACGAAGGCGGATCAGCATCATCTGGCAAATCACTCAAAATCGCATTAATTTTACGCTGAGCATCGTTCATCGAAATATCAACATTCGCATTTGAAGTTAATGTAATCGATACTACAGATAAACTCTCATAAGATTTAGAGTCAATTTTCTTGATATTTTCAAGAGATGCAATCGCATCCTCTATTTTCTTTGTAACAGTATTTTCAACCTCACTTGGAGAAGCTCCCGGATAAACAGTTGAAACCGTAATAACGTTGGTTTCGAATTTTGGGATCAGCTCATAGCCTAACTGGCTGTAACTGAACAACCCACCTAGAGTCAGAATTGTAAACAATACAATTACTAACGACGGACGTTTTATGGATATTTCGGCTAATTTCATATATTTTGTTTTAGGCTGTAGGCTATACGCTGTAGGCTTTAGGCTTTTTTAAAAGGCTTAAAGCTTATTGCTTACGGCTTAAAGCGGTACAATTATTTAATAATTTCTACTGTATTTCCGTCTTGTAAGTTGATCTGACCTGTAATAATTACTACGTCTCCGTCATTTAAACCATTGATGATTTCAACTTTATCTCCTAAAATTCTTCCTGCAACAACTTTTTTCAATTTTGCTACATTATTTTCAACTACGAAAATTTCGTTACTGCTTACACTTCCAACAAATGCATTTCTAGGAACCACTTTTAAGTTTTGTTTTTGGTTGTTTGAACCAAAGTTTGCTGTTCCGTACATACCTGCTTTTAAGTCATTATTAGCATTGTTTGTAATTTCGATTTCAACAGGGAAGTTTAATGAAGCATCTGCTTTTGCAGCGATGAAAGTAATTTTTCCAGAGAATGTTTTATCAGGATAAACACTAGCAGTAATGCTCACTGAGTTTCCTAATTTTAAGCTTGCAACCTGGCTTTCGTTTACTGTAACAGTTAATTTTAATTTAGAAACGTTTACGATATCAAACAAAGCTGTTGCCGGCATTCCTGCTAAAATAGATCCCGGTTCAATATATTTTTTATTGATGTATCCGTTAATTGGAGCTTTTACTTTAGTATCTCCAACGTTGATATTAGCTTGTGTTAAGTTAGATTGTGCATTTGTCAAAGCTAATTTTGCCTGATCTAATTGTTGTTTTGTTACACCGCCTGTTTTAAAAGCGTTTTCATATCTTTCGTAATCAGATTTTGCATTTTGATAAACAGCCTGAGCCTGCTGAGCATTTACATTAATAACATCACCTCTTACTGTTAGTAATGTCTGTCCTACTCTTACATAATCACCTTCTTTGGCTAAAACACTGATTACTTTTCCAGATTTTTCAGCAGAGAAAGTTAATTCCTGAATTGGCACAAAGTTTCCATTTGCAGTAAAACCAAGATTAACATCTTCTGTTTTAACAGTGGCTACTTTTACAGATACTGCAGCATTTTTTTCGGCTACGATAGCAGTTTTACCTTCGTTTTCTGCTTTATTTTTATTTAAGATATAGCTTATCCCGAAAAAAGCTACGGCTATGATCACGATTGTTATAATTATTTTCTTCATTGTAATTTGTTATTTAGTAAGAGATTTAAGTTCGCCTTTTGATTTGATTAGAGATATTTCGGCAATTTTATAATTTAAAACTGCTCTTGTATAATTATTTTGAGCTTCAAGTGATGCATTTTCTGCGTCAAGCAAATCGGTTAAAGATGCTAAACCCTGAAGATAATTGTTTTTAGTATTACTTAAAATTTCAGTTGCTAAACGCATATTTTCTTTCTGATTTTCAATAGTTACCAAGTTATTCTCGATTTGAGCCATGGCATTTCTATAATCTAAATCAAGAGAAAGTTTTGTGTCTTTGATGTCTTCCTGAAGAGATCTGATTTCAACATCAGCTTGTCTTACTTTTGCACGAGTTCCAAAACCTGTAAAAATTGGTACGTGTAAGTTTAATCCAATTGCAGAGAAATCTGACCAGTAAACCCCTTTTTCTGGTTTTGCAAACCAAGGAAATTCAGGTCCCTGACCAATATAATTATAACCTGCAGTTAGAGAAAGTGTTGGATAATATCCTGCCTGAACAGCTTTTTTGTTAAGAACCAAAAGCTCTTCTTGTTTTTTCAAAAGCAGATATTCTGTTCTGTTTTCAATATTTGGCTCTTGAGTTAAGGCAGCCGGAACAACTTCAAATTCTTCTTTTGGCATATCGATTTGAGTTTCAATAGGCATACCCATGTAAAACTTCAATGCGTTTTCCTGTAAAGTAATTTGGTTTTTAATCTGCTGACGCTCTGTATCGATGTTCGACATTTTTACAATGATACGATCTAAGTCAATTTTTTTTGCTAAACCGTTATCAAACTGTCCTTGTACGATGTCACGAACTTTTGTAGTATTTACGTAATTGCTGTCTAATAAAGTTAATCTTTCTTTTTGTACGTAAACTGAATAGTAGTTATTTGCAACTCTTTCAATAACTTGTTCTTCTGTTAACTGATCGTTTATTTGATAAAACTCACGAGTAGATTTTGCAGCTCTTAATCCTGTAAAAACTGATTGGTCAAAAATTGCCTGAGTTAAAGAAACCCCTGCAGTTGATGTCCATTTTTGTCCAAATGCTGCCTGAATTGCAGTTCCCGGCGCACCAAATGCTGCTCCATCAATAACCGTAGTCTGAATAATTGGGTTATACGTTAAATTTCCGTTTGCAGAAATTTGAGGCAATGCTCTTGAACGTACTTCCTGAATTTTATATTCGCTGTTTTCAACCTGAAGTTTTGCCTTTTTTGCATCGGCTTTATTTTGAAGCGCGTAGTTAACGGCGTCTTTCAGAGTTAAAGTAGTGGTTTGTGCGGCGGCAGACAAGCCTATTGTACACAAAACTATAAGAAAGATTCTTTTCATAAGTGTTACTATTTATTTTTAAATTTGAGATGGGACCGTCATTTTTTCTTTACCCTCACAGAAAAATGACGATCAATTTTTGGAATGGTTAATTTTTAATTCGTTTTAATTGCTTTTCTAATTCCTCGACTCCTTTTTCAGTAGCCATTGCTCGAGTATGGTATTCTAATGCTTCTAATTCTATTCTTTGTGCTTCACTTTCTGAAACCGTATTTTCATTAATATGAAAAATTAGTGTGTAATAAAACTTCACATAAACCTCAACATTCAAATCACTTCTGTAAAGCCCTTCTCGAATTCCTTTATCAATATTATCTTTGAAACACTGTGTACATTGATCAATTTCGATTGAAAGGATATTTTGGTAAATCTCCGGATAATGCTTTTTCAACTGGTAAATTGGAGAAGTATCAATATTGTTTTTAAACATATCCCGAAACATTTCTCTAATCTCAAAATTTTCATGAATAGCATTATAATTCTTAGCTATAATAGTATCCATAATTTCGTGAACCTGACTATGAACCATTGAAGTGCTTTCTTCAATCAAAACTTCTTTATTACAGAAATATTTGTAAATCGTTTTTTTCGAAATACACATTTCTCCTGCAATATCATCCATCGTAACACTCTTAAAACCAAGCTTCAAAAAAAGTTCACTTGCTTTTGCTATTATTTTCTCTTTCATTTTAATTTTCCCAATTGCCTTACAAATATAACTAGGAAACTAAAATCTAAAAAAATAGTTTCCATGTTATTTGTAATAATTTTACATTAAATTAATAATCATGTAAGATTTATATGCTAAATTCTAAATTAGCGATTAGTTTAATGTCTTTTCCAAGCGCTAAACCTCCATTATGATGAAAAGAATTGTAGTCAAGACCAAAATCCTGACGTTTAATATCTCCTTTAATTTCAAAAGCAACTTTTTTCTCTCCGTTATATGTATTTACTCCAATAAATTCTGCATCAAGTTCTACAACTCTCGTAACATCTTTTATGGTTAAATCTCCTTTGAAAAAATTAATATTGTTATTTATCTTTTGAAATGAAGTCGATTTAAAACTGATAATCGGATGTTCATCTACATCAAAAAAGTCCTGAAGCTGTAAATTGGTATCAATCTGCTGAAAGCTTTCAGTTTTATTGTTAATATCCAGTGAAAACTCAACTGATGCATCTTCAATTTCATTATCTTCAATATTCACATAACCGCCAAATTTGTTTGTTGTTCCTCCCAAATAAGCAATTATCGAATGTCTCATTTTAATTAAAACATCTGATTGAGTAGAATCTAAGGTCCATGTTGTTTTCATAAATATTTGATTTAAATGAGTTTATAAACTATTAAAACTCTTATGGAAACTTTTACAGTGTTCTAAGTTTCCAAATAACGATGCAAATATAGACAGGAAACTCTAAATACCAAAAAAGTTTCCAAGTTTTTTCAAAATAATTTTAACACCTTAAGAATTAGTGGTTTTCGCAGAGATTTTGAATGGAAACTCATCATTTAAAATTTTAGGAAAGAATTAATTCATAATGAATCGTATCTTTGAGGCTCGTAAATTAGAATTTCATCATGCACGATATTAGCCAGTACCAGGATTTTTTTATTGATTATCTAAAAAATCAAAACATACACAAAGAACCCACAAATCTTTACGAACCCATTGAATATATTTTAGGACTTGGCGGAAAACGTATGCGTCCGGTACTTACCTTAATGGCTGCAGAAGTTTTTGATACTAACTATAAAACGGCTCTTCCGGCTGCAATGGCGGTTGAAGTTTTTCATAATTTTTCGCTTGTTCATGATGATATTATGGATGACGCGCCTTTAAGAAGAGGTCAAGTTACGGTTCATGAAAAATGGGATTTAAATACCGGAATTCTTTCTGGAGATGCCATGCTGATCCTGGCTTACCAGTATTTTGAACAATACGAGCCAGAGGTTTTTAGAGATTTAGCGAAACTTTTCAGCAAAACGGCTCTTGAAGTATGCGAAGGACAGCAGTGGGATGTTGATTTTGAACAAAGAAACAACGTTACGATCCCGGAATATTTAAAAATGATCGAATATAAAACCGCTGTTTTAGTTGCTGCTGCCATGAAAATGGGTGCAATTGTGGCTAAAACTTCTGAAAAAGAAGGCGATTTAATTTACGATTTCGGATTGAATTTAGGTCTCGCTTTCCAGTTACAAGATGATTATTTAGATGCTTTTGGTGATCCGGAAACTTTTGGAAAACAGGTTGGCGGTGATATTATCGAAAACAAAAAAACCTATTTATATCTAAAAGCTTTAGAATTTTCGACTCCGGAAAAAGCTTCAGAATTAGAAAAATTATTCAGTTTGCAATTAGAAGATAATTCAGAGAAAATAGAAACTGCAAAAGCTATTTTTAACGAATCAGGAGCTTCAAAATCAACTCAGGAAGCAATTGAAATGTACACTTTTAAAGCTTTTGAAACTTTAGAAAAAATGGATATTAACGCTGAAAAGAAAAATATTTTAAGAACTTTTGGCGAAAATTTAATGGGTAGAAAAGTTTAATTTATAAAGAGCTTCGACTTCGCTCAGCCTGACAAATGTTGTCATAAAATGAGTGTCATCCTGAGCGAAGTCGAAGGCTTATGAAACAGAAACCCGACAGGTTTTTAAAAACCTGTCGGGTTTCTCATTTTATGAACCTTAAAAAAGTTCATCAGGATCAACTAAATCTGATAATTTTTGTTTTAAATCGTCTTTTAAAATCGTTAAACCGAATTGATACGAAGCATTCATCCATCCAAAACCTTCCTCGGTTATATAATTAAATTCCGTTCCTACGTTTCCGTATTCGGCAAAGATTTTATGCGAGCTTATCGATAAATCAAACTTTTCCGGAATCGTTCCGTTGTAATCAACCGCGTTTCTGGTAATGAGCCAAAGCCAGCGATAGACCATTTCCTGCGCTTCTTCATTAAAATTATAATTCAGAAGTCCTTCCCATAAAAGCATTTGATGCGGCGCCCAGCCAAACGGATAATCCCATTGGCGTATTGGTGCATTTTCATCAACGCCGGCAATTGATTCTTTGGTACTTCCCGTAATTCCGCCTTTCATTTTAAACTTTGGAAGTGTCTTTTTCACCAAAATTTCAGCTTGTTCCGGAGTACTTATTTTTGCCCAAAGCGGATAAAAAGTTGTGGCTGCTTCAAAAACATGCTGTTTTTCATTCACAAAATCATAATCGAAATAAATTCCATTTTCAGAACTCCATAACAATTTGTTTATTTTTTCTTTTCTCGAAGATGCTTTTAACAGCCAATATTCACTTGAAAAGGATTTATCTTCAAAATATTGAAATTCATTTTTAAAGTATTTCTGAATCAAAAAAGCAATATCGGTTTCGTATTTATAAAGCAGACTATTGATCGCAACTGTATTTAAATTGGCACAAACTCCAACTAATCTATTGGTTGTGTCATGACCGCTTTCGCGCATGCTCCGATCGTGAATAAAGTATTTATCGAGTTCTTCATCAACCACTTCCCTTTCCAGATATTTCTTTTCGAATTCTCGCGTAGACAAGTTGTATTTTGGCGCATATTGTTCCAGAATATCATCAAAATGCCCTTCTTCTACCTCAAACGGAAGCCCGATTCCTTCTGCTTTATAACGATTTAAACCATTTGCTGTAAGTCTTTTTCCTTCTTCCATCCAAACGGTTAAATATTCTTTTATAGCCGTTTTTAAATGTCTTTCAATCCAAAAAATATCCGGATTTGACTTTTCTAAAACATCTATAATCAACGATGTATACAACGGAGGCTGTGTTCTGGTTAAATAATAACTTCTGTTAGCGTTTAGAATTTTTCCGTAATGATCTATTTGATATTTAAAGTTCTCGGCAATACCCAAAGCAAGGTCAATTTTATCATCAATTAAAAGTCCTTTAGCAATAAAATAACTGTCCCAGCCGTACATTTCGTTGAATCTTCCGCCGGGAACCACAAACGGAACGCCCGAAACTTCATTGTTTTTAATTTGAAGTGCCAAAGCCAGAATTCCCGGTTTTTTGTTCAGTGATAAAACATATTCAGGAGTAATATTTTTAGGCATCTGCACCACTTTTAATTTTGGTGTTGAGGCTTCTAATTTCTTGAAATAATCAAAAACAATTTCGTCGCCAAAAGGCACATATAAATAAGCAAATTCATTTTCGATTTTATCGTCTTCCAGAATTTTCTTTACGCCAATGGCATCGATTGTTCTGGTAAGGCCGTTCCAATACAAGTCTTTAATTTTTCTTGAAATTCTTTTGACAGGATCTTCGGTGATTTCGTTTAAATCTATCTCCGCTGATTCGACATTGTTTTTCTTAGCCAAGGCCAGTTCCTGCAATAAATTCGAGAGCTGGTAAGTTCCTTTAATAACTGCCGGATTTCCATCTTGATCATAAAGTAAAAAACTTTTTGGACCGTTGTCATCTATCGTAATTTTTTTATCGCCGTCAGTATCTTCCTGAGCCAATAATTTTTCGATGGTTTGGGTTATATGTAGTTTAAATTTCATCTTTTGCAGTTATTTTTTTAAGAATAAAAAAGGAGATCAGTAACAAAGTCATTGGAATGAGGGTAAAATAAAAAGCCTTTTCCGGACCTTCATTTTTAAAAAGCCAGCCTGTAATTCTGGACCCCAATGTGCCGCCAAGAGCCGAAAAAATGACAATTAATCCGGTCATGGAACTTTGCAGATTCTTTGGTAAAGCACTTAATACAATTGAATTTAACAATGGATAAATGGGCGCAATAAACAATCCGATTAAAGGAAATGCAAAACCAATTAATGGTATATCTGAAAGTGTATCAATATTTTTCACTTCTAATCCAACCGTTTTTGGAAGCACAAATGTTACCAAAAGCATGGCTGAAACAATGCAGAAACTTAAAACCCAAATCCAGTTTATTTTTTTAGTTACAATTCCTGCTATAAGTCTTCCAATTGCTAATGAAACTGCCAAAATACTGGCCATCATAATGCTGATGTTTTCAGGCAGATGCAGCACTTTTGTATTAAATGTAGGCAGCCAAGAAAGTATTCCCTGCTCGATCATTACAAATAAAAACACGCTGATGACAAAAATAACGGTCAGCAGTTTTGCCATTAATTTGAACATCTGCAAAAAATCATCTTTAAGGTTTGCTCCTGCTGCGACTTCTGTTTCTTCAAATTTTATAAAGAGTAAAAACAAAAACGATAAAAACGATAATCCTGCCAATAACCAATATACATTAAGCCATGAATTGGGATCATTTTCGTTATTAAAAGCCGGAAATAAAAAATAAGCCAGCGCAATTCCTACCATAAAAAAACCTTCGATACTGCTCATTAAAGCATTGTGCTCTTTTTTGGTTTCGGTTACGGTTCCTATTAACGAATAAACAGAAACTTTAATCAGAGCAAATGAAACTCCAACGGTTGCAAAAAGGATTTTAGCATTGTTAAATGAGTTTCCAAAATACATAGAAATACACGCCAAAGTAACCAAAGCCAATCCTGTTAACATCGCTTTTCTATAACCTATTCGGGGCAGAAAAGAAGCTATAAAAAAGGATACAATGGCAATTGGCATATCTTTAAAGGCTTCTAAAATACTCGCCTGAACCTCGTCGACTCCATAATTTTTCTGCGATTTTAAAATCACAATTCCTACGCTGTTTAATAAAATAGCAAAGACAAAATAATTGAGGTAAAGTGAGATTTTAATTCCTATATTTTTCATTTGTATTTTGTGGTTATGGAACGTAATACGTTTAGTTATGGTGCCGAGACACACAGCAGTGCGTCTCTACAATACCATATAAATTTTAACACATAGAAACATAGTTTAGTGTGTATTCAAAGGCGTTTCACTTGCATTAATCCACATAACTATGTGTGGAAATTAGTTTCTTATTTTGCTCTTTTTTTGAGTGATAAAAATCTATGTTTCTATGTGTTTAATTCTTTTTACTCTTATATAAATTTAGAAATTAATCGCTACCGAAAATCTAAAAGCACGTCCTAAAATAGGTCTTGCCATAAACACATCGCTCGCTGCAGATGTTGTTTGTCTTGGATCTCCTTCTGTTAAACCAATTTCGTTGAATAAGTTTGAAGCATCTACTGCAAAACGAAGATTGTTATACGTGTAATTTAAACCTGCTCCAACTTCTTTGTAAGCCGGTAAAACTTGTTTGTTATCCTGATTCGTGAATTTTTTATCGTAATAAGAAAACTGAACATAAGCTGTAAAATCTTTTGTAATATCAACTTCAGGTCTTAGGTTGCAGAAAAATTTAGGGATTCTTCGTGCAGTATTTCCATTAAAATCAAAAGTAGAACCGTCTGCATTTGTCCCTGTAAAGTTGTCGTATTCTGGTTTTTGAACTGTGAATGTAAAGTTCAGTTTCGCAAATTTATATCTTGCATTCGTTTCTACTTCAAGACCAATATTGTTTACATCGGCAAATTTATTTTCTGAAGATCCATCAGATAAAATATCCGTGAACGCCACATTTTTCAAATTCATGTGAAACAAATTCGCATTTACAGAGAAGAAAGAACTTGAATATTTATAACCCAGCTCAAACTGATTTACTTCTGTATTTTCCAATTTGCTTAAATTGGCTGCATTATCATAAAACGATTCTTCAATTGGAGATCTAAAACCGTGGCTGTAACGCACGTATGAAGCCATATTGTCGTTGAATTTGTAATTTCCCGCTGCAGTATACGACCATTCACTTACATCATATCTCCAATAAGTATAAGGATTTCCTTTTACTGTTGTTACTGCATCATCCGCCGTATTATTATCTAAAATTCCTAAGTTTTCGGCAAAAAATCTGGCGTTGTCTCTGTATCCGGAATATTTGTCTTTGTTGTATCTTAAACCTGCATTAAAGGTTAAATTGTCTGTCGCTTTAATTTCGGCATCAGCATAAATATCATTTAAAAGCCCTTTTGTCTGCGCGTCTCTTTCTAACCACGTAATTCTTTCTACACCATTCCATGTATGATCAACTCCTGTTGTATTATCTTTTACATTTAATAATCTCGGATTGTCTGAAACACTTACCAAATACGAATTCCAGTTCCAGTATTGATTTGATTTCCAGTTAGAATAGTAGTAACCCGCTGTTAGTTTCACCGGATCTAAATCAAAAGAAAAAGAGAAATTATTCGCAAAATTGCTCATTTTCTTCTCGATGTGCCAAAGATCTGCTCTCATAATTAAAGCGTTTGGATCAAGTGCTGCACCATTATCTACATACGTATAAGCAAGGTTTCCTGCTGTTGTATTTTGAACATCTGCTGCATAAGCATCTTGTGTCCAAGGTCCTCCATTAGGAAAAATAGCATTGTAATTTAAATCGATGCTTGTTTGTTTGAAAGCATTTTTGAAAGTAACTTTTTCAGAAATTTTCTTTTTAAATTCAGCTCCAATTGAGTTGATAATTGGATGTGAACCATCTTCTAAATCTGCGCTGAAAGTTCCGCCTCCGTATTGAGGTACATTTAAATGACTGAAATTTACTGAAGTCAATGTTCCGTAATTTGGATTAAAGCCTGGAATTCCTTCCACTTTTCCGTTGTTGCTTTTTAAAGGGATTGGTAAATAGAATGTATTTCTGTCATCAAGATGTTTGAAATTGATTCTTAAATAATCGTTGTCATCAAATTTATAAGTGATGTTTCCTTTTATTTGTCCACCCTTGTTGGCAGTAAAACCAGTATTTCTTACTCCATTGTCAGTTCTGTAAAATCCGCCGACATTAAAAAATAATTTATCCTGAATTAAAGCACCTGATAAATTAAGGTCGGTTCTAAACATTCCGTAATCTGAGGTTGTAAATTTTGCTCTTCCTTGAAAATCATTCTGACCTGTTTTTGAAATAAAGTTGATGATTCCTCCCGGAGCATTGTTGGCGAAAATTGAAGCAGAACCTCCACGAACAGCTTCCATTTTGCTTACTGTTTCGTCTAATCTGTAAAAAGTATCGGCATTGGCAAATTGCAAAGCTCCATCTTCAAAAACCGGTAATCCGTCTTCCTGAATCTGTACATATTCATACGCTCCCGCAGACGGAATTCCTCTTGCAAAAAGGTTGTTTCCAATTTCTCCTCCAGATGCTTCAACTACAAATCCCGGAATAGTCTGCAGCAACGCCGCCGTGCTCGATGGCGCTCGGTCTTCAATAGCTTTGGCTCCCATTGTGGTAATGGCAACGCTCGATTCAAGTTTAGATCTTGGAGCAGATGAACCTGTTACGACAACTTCTTTTAAACTTTGTGATTCGCCTTCAAGAAGTAAGCTTACCTCTATAGATTCTCCCTCTTTTAAGGCAATTTTTTTCTCGAAAGTTTTGTAACCCACATTTGTTGCCATAATAGTGTAGGTTCCTGCTTCGACGTTTGAGAAAGAATATCCTCCGTTTTCGTCTGTAACGGTGCTTTTTCCTGTTTCCTTAAGTGTTACGTTTGCTCCGGGAATTGTTACGCCGCTATCGTCGAGTACTTTTCCTGAAACTTTAGCTGTATTTTGAGCAAACAGATTATTTGGTAAAAAAAATAGGCAAAACATTAAAAATAATGTACCTAAATAATGGTGCAGCTTTTTCATTTTTTTGTTCGGTTAGTTAGTAATTATGGTTATCACTGTCAAACTTAAAAACAAATTATAAGGAATATAAGAATTAAAAATCGAAAACGTTTTCGAAATCACCTAAAACGTTTTCGGAAATTAATTTTTTATCAATGCAGTTTATTTTTTAGTACATTTATTTCATGAATGATACAAAATTAATAGATATAGCCTCGGCATTAGGAATATCGGTTACAACCGTTTCAAAGGCATTAAAAGGGTATACAGATATTAGTAAGTCGACACGCGCCAAAGTTATCGAAATGGCCGAAACGATGAACTATATGCCTAATTCTGTAGCAGTTAATTTAAGAACCAACGAAACCAAAACTATTGGCGTTATTATCCCTGCAACGGTTCATCACTTTTTTTCGAGTGTTTTAAACGGCATTTTAGAAGAAGCTGAAAAAAGAGGTTATCTGGTCATCATTCTGCAATCGAATGAAAAATATGAAATGGAGAAAAAACAGCTTGCTTTATTAATTCAAAAGCGGGTTGACGGCGTTCTAATGTCACTTTCCAATGAAACGGATGATTTCTCTCATATTAATGACGCCATTCGAAAAAATACTCCGGTTGTTTTATTTGATAAAATCGCCAAAAGAGTGGATTGCTCTAAAGTGGTTATTAACGATGCCAAAGCTGCTTTTGATGCAGTTTCGTATCTTATTAATAAAGGGTATAAAAAAATAGCGCATTTTAGAGGTTCATATGTTCCTCAAAATTCCATTGATCGCTTTCTGGGTTATAAACGCGCGCTCGAAGCTCATGGAATTGAATACGATTCGAAACTGGTTTATGTTTGTGATAACAATACTGACTTTGAAGACGGTTACGAAAATGCCCAAAAAATTATGGCTGAACATCCGGATATCGATGCTATTTTTGCTATTACCGATTTAGTCGCTATCGGGATTATAAAATATTTTAATGAGGCGGGAATAAAAACACCGGATCAGGTGGCGGTTTTTGGCTTTAGCAACTGGTTTATGAGTACCGTTATTTCGCCTAAATTAACGACAATTGACCAGCCTGGATTTGAAATGGGACACACCGCCGTTTCTATTTTAATTGATGAAATTGCCGACATAAAAGAACATCGTAAAGTCGAACATCAAATTATAGAACTTCCAACAAGAATCATAGAACGAGAATCGACTGTAAAATGATTTTTTAGTTTTAACTTTGCTCAAATTCTTAAAAAGCATTAATGTTTCCGATTCCTGAAAATACCGATTTTTTATTGGCTGATGCCGAAAAAGAAAATTTATATTTAAGTCTGATTGAGCAGATTAATAAAGACTTTAATCTGGCGAATGAAGGAATTGATTTTCCGCTTAGTATTTCTCCTGAAGAATTAAAAATTCAGCTTCACGAAAAAATCTACCGCATGATTCAGTACAAATTTGCTGAATATTTAAATCTGCTTTACATTATTGATGTTCCCGAAAATGAAATCAAACAACTAGATGGTTCTGATTTGGTAATTCTGGCTGAACAAGTTGCTTTTCTAATCTTAAAAAGAGAATGGCAGAAGGTTTGGTTTAGAAATCATTATAGATAAAGATGCAAAGGTACAGAGTTACAAAGCAACAGAGGTTTCCTCACTTTGCGAGTAATTTTAAGCCCAATAATAAAACCTTTGAACCTTTGCCCCTATGAATCTTTGAACCTGTTAGAAATAAACCCTCACAAAAGGCATAAATCCAGATCCGTAAAGACTTTTATCAGGATTGTATAATACGTCATAACGGGCGCCAATTGTAACATTTCCAGTTCTGTAACCTGCTCCAAGATATAGAGCCGTATTCCAGTAACTATCAGAAAAAGCTGGTCTGTTGATATTCGATTCATATCTTGTATCTACTCTTACCTGTTCCAATTCGGCCGATAATTGAACTTCCGGAATTGGGTTCACAAGCGTGATTAAACTTCCGCCGTAAACATAGGATTCGTAATAATTTTTTGAAGACAAATAGCCGAATTGTAATCCAACTCCAACGGCAAAAATTTCGTTAACATTGTAAATCGCACTTGGCATTACAGAGATATCCGTATAACCGGAACCAATTCCTAAACCAAGTCCGCCTCCAAACTGAACTTTATCCCAAAAATGGTTTTTGTTATCAATAACATAGGTTTGTTGTGCCTGTGCATAACTTGAGAATAAGACTGCCAAAATCACAAAAAAATATTTGCAATCGATTGAAAATTGAATTTTATTCATAGTTAACGTTTATTTTAACAAATTTTTACGTAAAAGTACGTAAAAAAAAGATTTAAATAAAGGCGATTGTTGTACTTTTGCCATTCTATTTAACAAAAAGTATATTCACTAATATTATGGATAGGTTTTCATTTTTAAATGCAGCGCATACCGAGTTTTTTGCACAATTATACGATCAATATTTAGTTAACCCAGACAGCGTAGAGCCTAGCTGGAGAAGTTTCTTTCAAGGTTTTGACTTTGGACAAACTACTTATAATGACGAAAATCCAGTGCAGACCATTGTTGAGTATGTGACTAGCCCAAACACAGATTACAGTCAGGTTTCAGACAAACTGCAAAAAGAATTTAACGTTCTAAAATTAATCGATGGTTACCGTACGCGCGGGCACTTGTTTACAAAAACAAACCCAGTTCGCGATCGCAGGCAGTCTTCTCCAACTTTAGATATCGAAAACTTTGGTTTATCAACAGCTGACCTTTCAACTGTTTTTGATGCTGCACAGACAATTGGAATGACACCTTCTTCTTTAGAAGCTATCGTAAATCGTCTTAAAGCTATTTACTGCCAGCATATTGGAATTGAATATATGTATATCAGAAATCCTGGTGTTGTAAAATGGATTCAGGATAAATTAGCTGTAAATGTTAATCAGCCTAATTTCTCTACAGAAGAAAAGAAAACAATCTTAAATAAATTAAACGAAGCTGTTTCTTTTGAAAACTTCCTTCATACTAAATATGTTGGACAAAAACGTTTCTCATTAGAAGGCGGGGAATCTATCATCCCGGCTCTTGACGCTTTGATCGAGCAGGCTGCAGAAAAAGGTGTTGAACAATTCGTAATGGGAATGGCTCACCGTGGTCGTTTGAACGTTTTAGCAAACATCTTCGGAAAATCTACTCAGGATATCTTTGGTGAGTTTGATGGAAAAGATTACGATCAGGAATATTTTGACGGTGACGTAAAATACCACTTAGGTCTTACGGCTGACAAAAAAACAAGATCTGGAAAAAGCATCAACATCAATTTAGCACCAAACCCTTCTCACTTAGAAACAGTTGGAGCTGTAATTGAAGGTATCACAAGAGCAAAACAAGATAAATATTACAATGACGATTTCTCTAAAGTATTACCAATCGCCGTTCACGGAGATGCTGCAATTGCAGGTCAGGGTATTCTTTACGAAATCATTCAAATGGCTCAATTAGACGGTTACAAAACCGGAGGAACAATCCATATTGTAATCAACAACCAGGTTGGTTTTACAACTAACTACTTAGACGCTCGTTCTTCTACTTACTGTACAGACGTTGCTAAAGTAACTTTATCGCCGGTATTACACGTAAATGCTGATGATGCTGAAGCTGTTGTACACGCTGTATCTTTTGCATTAGACTACAGAATGCAGTTTGGACGTGACGTATTTATCGATTTATTAGGATATAGAAAATACGGTCACAACGAAGGTGATGAGCCTCGTTTTACACAGCCCGTTTTATATAAAATCATTGCTAAACACAAAAACCCAAGAGACATCTACGCAGAGAAATTATTATCTGACGGTGTAATCGATGCTTCTTATGTAAACGGTTTAGAAAAACAATACAAATCTCAATTAGAAGAAAATTTAGAAGCTTCTCGTAAAAAAGATTTGACTATCATTACGCCATTCATGAAAAACGAATGGGAAGGATTTGTTCAGGTAACTGATACACAAATGCTTCAAAAAGTTGATACTACTTTTGCTAAAGAAGGTTTAGATTCTATCATCAAAACCATCTCTACTTTACCAGAAGACAAAAAATTCATTAACAAGATAACTAAAATTGTTACGGATAGAAAAGTTGGATACGACAACAATACTCTTGATTGGGGAACTGCAGAAGCACTTGCTTACGGATCTCTTTTAACAGAAGGATTTGATGTTCGTATTTCTGGTCAGGATGTTGAGCGTGGTACATTCTCTCACCGTCATGCTGTTGTTAAAGTAGAAGACTCAGAAGAAGAAGTAATTCTATTAGATGCAATTGAAAACAAAAAAGGAAAATTCGGCGTATTCAATTCACTTTTATCTGAATATGGTGTTCTAGGTTTTGATTATGGATATGCATTAGCAAACCCAAAAGCCTTAACAATCTGGGAAGCACAGTTTGGAGATTTCTCTAACGGAGCTCAAATCATGATTGACCAGTATATTTCATGTGGAGAAGACAAATGGAACAACCAAAACGGTATTGTTTTATTATTACCTCACGGATATGAAGGACAAGGTGCTGAGCACTCTTCTGCAAGAATGGAGCGTTATTTACAACTTTGCGCAAGACATAATATGTATGTTGCAGATTGTACAACACCGGCTAACTTCTTCCACTTATTGAGAAGACAAATGAAAACGAACTTCCGTAAACCATTGGTAGTTTTCTCTCCAAAAAGTTTACTTCGTGATCCAAGATGTGTATCAACTGTTGAAGAATTAGCAACTGGAAGTTTCCAGGAAACTATCGACGATACTACAGTAAACAAAAAAGATGTTAAAACTTTAGTTTTCTGTACAGGTAAATTCTACTATGATATTGTGGCAGAAAGAGAAAACAACGGAAGAAAAGACGTTGCAGTTGTTCGTATCGAGCAATTATTCCCTTTCCCAGTTGAGCAGATCAAAGAAATCATTGCAAAATATCCAAATGCAGATGATTATGTTTGGGCACAGGAAGAGCCTAAAAACATGGGAGCCTACAGCTTTATGTTAATGAACTTTGACCTTGTAAAATGGAGATTAGCTTCATTAAAAGCATACTCTGCTCCTGCATCAGGAAGTTACACACGTGCAAAACGTCGTCACGCAGATGCAATTAGAATGGTATTCGATAAAAATTTATTCAGATAATTAAAAAAATTGTTTCAAGTTTAAAGTTTCAAGTTATGCGAAACATGAAACTTTAAACTAACTAAACTTTAAACAAAAACAAGATGATTTTAGAAATGAAAGTCCCATCACCAGGGGAATCAATAAAAGAAGTTGAAATTGCAACTTGGTTAGTAAAAGACGGAGATTATGTAGAAAAAGATCAGGCTATTGCTGAAGTTGATTCAGATAAAGCTACTCTTGAATTACCTGCTGAAATGAGCGGTGTAATTACATTAAAAGCTGAAGAAGGTGATACAGTTGCTGTAGGCGCTGTAGTTTGTTTAATTGATACAGATGCTGCTAAACCAGCAGGAAGCGGATCTGCAGCTCCAGCAGCTGAAGCTCCAAAAGCAGAGGCACCTAAAGCTGAGGCTCCAAAGGCAGAAGTAAAAGCTGAAGCTCCAAAAGTAGCTCCGGCAGCCACAAGTTATGCAGCTGGAACCCCATCTCCTGCAGCAAGAAAAATATTAGACGAAAAAAATATTGCTCCGGCAGCAGTAACTGGAACTGGTAAAGGCGGCAGAATTACTAAAGATGATGCTGTAAATGCAGTACCGTCTATGGGAACTCCAACTGGAGGAAGCCGTGGAACTGAGCGTACAAAATTATCTATGTTACGTCGTAAAGTAGCAGAAAGATTAGTTTCAGCTAAAAACGAAACTGCTATGCTTACTACTTTCAACGAAGTAAACATGACGCCAATTAACCAAATTCGTAACGAATACAAAGATGCTTTCAAAGCTAAACATGGTGGTTTAGGTTTAGGTTTCATGTCATTCTTTACAAAAGCAGTTACAAGAGCTTTACAATTATATCCAGATGTTAACTCTATGATGGACGGTGATTACAAAATCGCTTACGATTTTGCTGATATCTCAATCGCAGTTTCTGGACCAAAAGGATTAATGGTTCCTGTTGTTCGTAATGCTGAATTATTAACCTTCCGAGGCATTGAAGCTGAAATCAAAAGATTAGCTTTAAGAGCTCGTGATGGTCAAATTACAGTTGATGATATGACTGGAGGAACTTTCACAATTACAAATGGCGGTGTTTTTGGAAGTATGTTATCTACTCCAATCATCAACCCTCCACAATCAGGTATTTTAGGAATGCACAACATTATCGAGCGTCCTATTGCTGTAAACGGAAAAGTTGAAATTCACCCAATGATGTACGTTGCACTTTCTTACGACCACAGAATCATTGACGGACGTGAGTCTGTTGGTTTCTTAGTTGCTGTGAAAGAAGCATTAGAAAACCCGGTAGAATTATTAATGAACGGTGATGCTAAACGTGCTTTAGAATTGTAATCATTATAATTTTCAATATATCTAAACCTGCTCATTTGAGCAGGTTTTTTTATTTTAAAGCTATTTTATAAGTGAACACTTATATTTTAAAAAATTAATTTAGAATGAATAAGAATAACTTGCTTTGTTTCGTCTGATACCTTAGATTTGCACAATCGAAAATAATTTTAAACTATTCTAAATCTATTTACAAAAAAAGAATAGTATCAATTTAATTCTGCAAAGACATGATAACAATAGCAAGCCTTATCGTTTTTTTAGCTTTTTACACACTTTATTATACCTCAAAAAGAGCGGTTTTATCGTATGATTTAGGTTTTGAAAAATGGATGAAAAAAAATCCGAAACAAACCAAAATCACTGGATTAGTGCTTCTTGTTTCAGCTTATGCAATCTGGCTTTTTACACAGTCTTTAGGCTGCGGTACTTTGATGTTTTTTATTCAGCTGATGACCATTGGAAGCCTTATTATCATTCTTGCACCATTAAAAAAGGTAAACAGTAAAGCACTTTTGGCACTCTTGGTTATCGCTGCCTTATTAGAACTTTATTACAACTAAATTATAACTGACCAATGCCAGCAAATCCAAAATATTTAAACCCATCTTTTTGGCCTCGTTTTTCTAAAATTACAGCAGCTATATTAGGCGGATACTTCGTTTCAGTAACTTTTCATCTTGCTATAGCTTCATGGTTTAACCGCCCCGAAGTACTAATGACAACAGCCTTTACTGGATTTATACTTTGGGTTGTATTAATGGTTCTTGCATTTTTGGCAAAAAGCGGCTGGAAAATCTGGGGCATTTATATTTTGCTCAGCTTAGTTTTTTTGCTTCTTATTTACCTTGGCCAAACTTATAACACTACCGCATAATCCTTATGAATAACCGTCATTATAATATCTATTTTCACACACATACTGTCAGCGGTATTGTGATCAGCGTTGTGCTTTTTGTAATTTTCTTTGCAGGATCTTTTTCTTTTTTTAGAGATGAAATCATCAATTGGGAAAGAAGTGAATCGACTGCAGTTACCAGAGAAATTAAACTAGATTACAACAAAGCTTTAGAAAATCTTGATAAAAAATACGTTTTACACGGGAGAAAGATAACTATATCAAAACCATCTATAGAAAATAGAGTTGCGGTTTACATGGAAGGTTCCAGAGACACTTTGGCACCTGCCAAACAAAAAGAAGGATCATTCTTTTATTTAGACAACAAAAACTTTAAATCCTATACTTACGAAGAATCTTATTCTTTAGGAGAACTTTTATACCGTTTACACTTTCTGGCACAAATTCCTTATCCGGTTGGCTATTACCTTTCCGGATTTACCGCCTTATTTTTCTTGTTTGCTATTGTAACCGGACTTTTATTGCACTGGAAAAAAATCGTATCTAATTTTTATGTTTTCCGTCCAAAGGAAAAACTAAAAACATTATGGACAGATGCTCATACTGCGCTGGGAATGATAGGACTTCCATTTCAGTTTGTTTATGCCGTAACCGGAGCTTTCTTTATGATTAAACTTTTAATCGTTGCCCCGGCTGTAATGGCATTGTACAAAGGAGATCAGGATAAACTTTACAAAGAATTAGAATACACAGATACCGATTATAAATTTGAGTACAAAAAATTAGCCAATCCGTTCGATGTAGAACAATTGATTAATAAAGCCAAAAGCAATTGGGCAGATTTTGAAATTACACGTGTTGTTATTCAAAACTATGGCGATGTCAATATGCACGTTTTAGTTGAAGGAGAACTGCCGAGCCATAAAAAATTTACCGGAATTGGAAAAGTCGTTTACCGCGTTTCTGACGGAAAGGAAATTGCCCGAAAAAATCCAATTACCCAAAACGGCTATCTTGATGTTGTGAAAAATGTTTTATACAGAATACATTTTGGCGACTATGGCGGTTATGCCTTAAAAATTGTGAGTTTCGTTTTAGGAATTATAACTTGTTTTGTCATCATTTCAGGAGTAATGATTTGGTTAGTAGCAAGACAAAAAAATAATCTGCCTGAAAAGAAAAGACGTTTCAACGCAGCTGTTGTTCGCATTTATCTGGCTATCTGCCTGAGTATGTATCCTATTACCGCTTTAGCATTTATTGGTTCAAAAATATTTTATCCTTTAAGCCAGTCTAACTTATTCCGTTTATATTTTGGCGGATGGTTATTGCTTGCAATATTCTTTATCATCAAAAAGAATGATGCATTTACAAATAGATTCTGCTTAATATCAGGAAGTATTTTAGGATTTTTAATTCCAATTACAAACGGAATTGGTTCTGGACAATGGTTCTGGACTTCATTTATGGAAAATAAAATTCAGATTTTCTTTATTGATGTTTTCTGGATTGTTTTGGCTTCAATAACACTTTATACAGCTTATCATTTAAAGCCTAAAAAAGAAGCCGCGAAAAATTAGCTTAAATAATTTGCCCTCTATTGATTTTGCTTATACTTTTACGGCTTTAATCAAAAAATGGGATTCAAAACGCAAATACGTTTTCTGCATAAATGGCTCGGATTAATTTCCGGGCTTATTGTTTTTATAGTCTGTATTACGGGTTGTATCTTTTGCTTTCATGATGAAATAAAAGACATTACCCGAAAAGAATGGCGTTTGGTTGAACCTCAAAACAAACCTTTTTTAATGCCTTCGGTTTTGCAGGAAAAGGCAAAAGAAATTGTTCCAAAGAATAAAATAAGCATGACGGCGTATTACGGAAAAAACCGTTCGGCTATTGTTTACACCTATTCTGATACTGAGAATTTATATCTGTACTTTAATCCTTATTCCGGTCAATATTTAAAAACAGAAAATCCCGAAACTGACTTTTTCATTATTGTCGAATATATTCACCTGTATTTGCTTCTGCCGGATTATATCGGAAAACATATTATTGGCGGAGCTACTATCATATTTATTCTTTTATTGATTTCGGGAATAATTCAATGGTGGCCAAAACGAAAAAGCGATATTAAAAGAAGTTTCACCGTAAAATGGTCGGCAAAATGGCGTCGTGTAAATTACGACTGGCATAACACGTCAGGATTTTATATTGCGCTTATTGCACTTACTCTTGCCATAACTGGTTTAACTTTTACTTACGAATGGGTTGGTGACGGTATTTACAAAACTTTCAATTTTGGAGGAGATAAAGCCGCAGAAACAAAAATACCTGTTATTGACACAACAAAATTCGAATCAAACTCGATTACCGCAGTCGATCGTGCTTTTATTCAAACCATGAAATTACAGCCAAAAGCCGAAATGTTCTTTGTAATGATTCCGCAGCAAAAAGGCGATATTATAAGTACTGGAGCATATCCGCATACATTGCGTTACGATCATCAAAGCAATTATTATTTTCATCCCAACGACGGAAAATTAATTCAAAGCGATCCGTATCATTCAAAAACTCTCGGTTTACAGGTTGTCGAAATGAATTACGGAATTCACACAGGACAAATTTTAGATCTGCCCGGAAAAATAATTGCATTTACAGTAAGTTTAATTGCTTCGGCTTTACCTGTAACTGGTTTTGTAATTTGGTTTGGAAGAAGAAAAAAATCTAAAAACAAGAAATAAAAAAACCGCCTTAATAAAAGCGGTTTCTTTATAATTGTCGAAATTTATTAATTTCTGTTTGCTAAAGCATTTTTCTGCAAATTTTTAACTGAACTTACTTTGTTATCTACATAAGCAACTTCACTTAAATTGTTTTCATTAAAGTAAATCCATTTTCCGGTTTTCACTCCTTCTGTGTATTCTCCAACAGCTTTTTTATTTCCTTTTTCGTCATAAGATACCCAGACACCATCTAATTTACCATCCTTAAAAAAGCCTTCTTGTTGTACTTTACCATTATCATAATAATAGGTAGCTTTTACTTTGTTTCCAACAGCTTCTAATTCAGGTTTTACTTCTTGTGCAGCTAATATTCCAGAGAACAATACTGCTGCTAAAATTACACTCTTTTTCATATCTTTAGGTATTAATATTAAGAAATCATTATCAAATATAGTTAATTGTTTACATAAAAAAAACTTTTACTTAACAATTTGGTAACATTGAATAAAAACTTAACATTGGAAATTTCCTAAAAACAAAAAAACCAGCGCTCAGGCACTGGTTTTACTGGTATTTTAGTTAAAAACTAAAATTACGATAACGTTATAAATTTCGTAAATAAATTAGTTCAATAAAGTGTTTAACTGATCCTGAAGCTTTGGATCAGAGGGTCTTGTAGCATCAGAACTTACAATGTTGCCATTTGGGTCTAAAAGAATAAATCTTGGAATTCCCATTACACCATAATTGACTACGAATTCAGATTCCCAGTCTTTATCTGCAAATAACTGAACGCCTCCTAATTTTTTATCAGTCACAAACTTTTTCCATTTTTCATTGTCTTTTGCTTTATCAATAGAAATACTCACGAACTCGATGTTTTTTCCGTGATACTTTTCTTCAATTTTTTGCAAATATGGAATCTCTGCTCTGCAAGGCGCGCACCAGGTTGCCCAAAGATCAATATAAACGTATTTTCCTTTTAGATCTGAAAGTTTTGTTTTTCCTCCTTTAAAGTTTTCGTAATCAAATTGAGGAGAAGGTTTTCCAACCATTTTTCTTGCATTTGCAGTTCTTTCATATTCCTGAACTGCATATTGATTAAAACTTTCAAAACTCATTTTTAAAGCAGTTTTAAATTCCGGATCAAGATCACTTTTTTCCAGATTCTCAAAATCAGTTTTTTTCTTGTTTTCTAAAAGCGATGTAAATTCAGCTGCTTCTTTAGCAAATGCTTCATTCTGAAATTTTTCATCTTTTAAAGATTGCTGTGCAAGGAAATTACTTTCGTTTACACCTTTACCTTTATAAACAATTGTTTCATCAAATTCTTTGGCATTCATCGTTAAATTAACTTCAGAATCTGGTTTTAAGTAAATGTTTGAAGATTCAGTTCCGTCAGAAAACATATAAAATCCTTTTGGAGCTTCAAAAGTTGCAGCAAAAATTCCCTTTTTGTCAATTGGAATAACTTGTTTAAAATTATTTCTTCCTTTAATAACTAAAGTATCGCTGTTTCTATTATCGATTTTAGCTGTAAATTTTATTTGATTTTTGGCTTGACCTATAACATTCAAAGCACTAAAAATCAACAGACCCGTAACAAAAAGTTTTTTCATACTATTTAAAGTTTGTTTTTAGTGATTCAAATCTAAAGAAATAACAGCTTCGAAATTTCAGAATTAACAAAATATTTAAAATTATACGTATCAAGTTTACCACTTTACTATATTATCTTGAATTTTGTATTTACTTTTGCAGTCTAAAATTGAGATTATGTATAGAAGTCATAATTGCGGCGAATTAAACGCTTCAAATATTAATACCGAAGTTACACTTGCGGGCTGGGTTCAAAAATCACGTGATAAAGGATTTATGAATTGGGTCGATTTACGCGACCGTTATGGAATTACACAACTTATTTTCGACGAAAGTCGTACTGATAAAACTGTTTTTGAATTAGCAAAAACACTTGGACGTGAATTTGTAATTCAGGTAAAAGGAACTGTTATTGAGCGTGAAGCTAAAAACAAAAACATCCCGACTGGTGAAATCGAAATTTTAGTTTCTGAATTAACGATTCTAAACACTGCTTTAACTCCTCCATTTACAATTGAAGATGAAACTGACGGAGGTGAAGATATCAGAATGAAATACCGTTATTTGGATATTCGTAGAAATCCTGTAAAAAACAGTTTATTGTTCCGTCACAAAGTGGCAATGGAAGTTCGTAAATATCTTTCTGATTTAGATTTCTGCGAAGTTGAAACACCTTATTTAATCAAATCAACTCCAGAAGGAGCAAGAGATTTCGTTGTACCAAGCCGTATGAACGAAGGACAATTTTATGCATTACCGCAATCGCCGCAAACTTTCAAACAGCTTTTGATGGTTGGTGGTATGGATAAATATTTCCAAATCGTGAAATGTTTCCGTGACGAAGATTTGCGTGCAGACCGTCAGCCTGAGTTTACTCAGATCGACTGCGAAATGGCATTTGTGGAGCAAGAAGACATTTTGAATGTTTTTGAAGGTTTGACAAGACATTTATTAAAAGAAATTAAAGGTATTGAAGTAGATAAATTCCCAAGAATTACTTACGACTATGCCATGAAAACATACGGAAATGACAAACCGGACATTCGTTTTGGGATGAAATTTGGTGAGTTAAACGAATTTGCGCAGCATAAAGAATTCCCTGTATTTAATGCAGCTGAATTAGTTGTCGGAATTGCTGTTCCAGGAGCAGGAAATTATACTCGTAAAGAAATCGACGGGTTAATTGACTGGGTAAAACGTCCTCAAGTTGGCGCATCTGGAATGGTTTATGTAAAATGCAACGAAGACGGAACATACAAATCATCTGTAGATAAATTCTACGATAATGATGATTTAGCAAAATGGGCAAAAGCTACAGAAGCAAATCCCGGCGACATGATTTTTGTACTTTCTGGTCCGGCAAACAAAACAAGAGCTCAGCTTTCTGCTTTACGTATGGAATTGGCAACTCGTTTAGGATTACGTAACCCAGAGGAATTTGCTCCATTATGGGTTGTAGATTTCCCATTATTAGAGCTTGACGAAGAAAGCGGTCGTTACCACGCAATGCACCACCCGTTTACTTCTCCAAAGCCAGAAGACATGGCATTGTTAGAAACAGAACCAGGAAAAGTTCGTGCAAACGCTTATGATATGGTTTTAAACGGAAACGAAATTGGCGGTGGTTCTATTCGTATTCACGATAAGGCAACGCAGCAATTAATGTTCAAATATTTAGGATTTACCGAAGAAGAAGCAAAAGCGCAATTTGGTTTCTTAATGGATGCTTTCCAGTTTGGAGCACCGCCTCATGGTGGTTTAGCATTTGGTTTAGATAGATTAGTTGCTATTTTAGGAGGTCAGGAAACTATTAGAGATTTTATTGCCTTCCCTAAAAACAATTCCGGACGTGATGTAATGATTGATGCACCTGCTGCAATCGACGATGCTCAATTGAAAGAATTACACATTAAAATTGATTCTATATAAATATTATAGAGTTTAGATACAAAAAAGCGGCTGAAAACATCAGCCGCTTTTCTATTTTGTTTAAAACTGTAAAAATAATCCTAAAACATTCATTTTTGGTTTTATCAAATTCCTACAATTTGCCTTTTTTTATATTCTTACAATTAATGATTCTCAAATATTGGTGTTTTATAAACAAATTGACGCAATAAACCACGTAAAAACACTGTAAATCAATAATTTTTACAAAATTTTAACAGGTATATGTCTTTTGTATGAATTTAAATATTACATTTGTTTTATTATAAATTATTATTACAATTACAATGCGTACAGGTACAGTAAAATTTTTCAATGAATCTAAAGGTTATGGATTCATTACAGACGAAGAAACAGGAAAGGACATCTTCGTTCACGCTTCAGGAATTAACGCGGAAGAATTACGCGAAGGAGACCGTGTAAGCTATGAAGAAGAAGAAGGAAGAAAAGGGAAAGTTGCTGCTAAAGTAGCAGTAATCTAAGAAAAATATAGCAATTTATTTTTTTTGCCTCTGAATGGTTTTAAAAACGTCCCGAAGTATCGGGGCGTTTTTTTTTGCCCAATTCTTAAAAAAATATTAAAAAAACCGAATGTTATTTATAATCAATAAAAATTACATATAAACGCGGTTTCATAGCCTACTTATATCCCCCTTTAGTTTGTGATTTACATCGTTGAAAGTTATCTTTGTGGCTTATTCTTTAAGTAAAAAAGTTAAGCTTATGCAATCTGATCAATACAGTTACATTCCTATCTTAATGCAGTTAATTCTTGCTGTTGGTTTTGTGGTAGGAACAATCATTATTTCTGGAAAATTAGGCCCAAAAAGAAACTCAGAGGTTAAAGATAAAAACTTCGAGTGCGGTATCGAATCTGTTGGTAATGCCCGTATTCCTTTTTCTGTAAAATATTTCCTTGTTGCAATCTTATTTGTGTTGTTTGATGTAGAGGTTATTTTCCTTTACCCATGGGCAGTAAACTTTAAAGATCTTGGTATAGAAGGAATGTTGAAAATGATTGTTTTTATGTCACTTCTTCTTGTAGGTTTCTTTTACATTATCAAAAAGAAAGCATTAGAGTGGGAATAAATTCGATTTTAAATTTTAGATTTCTGATTTTAGATTAAATCCGGAATTAAAATTTAATCTCACCAAATAAAACTGATTTAAAAAAATTGATTTTACTTTTTACGATTTTAAAAAATCTAAAATCTAAAATCAGAAATCTAAAATAAAATGAGCGATTCAAAAGTAAATATGGTGTCTCCTCCAGAAGGTCTTACTGGTGAAGGATTCTTCGCTACAAAACTTAATGATGTTGTAGGTTTGGCACGCGCGAATTCTCTTTGGCCTTTACCATTTGCAACTTCTTGCTGCGGAATTGAGTTTATGGCAACAATGGCAGCACATTACGATTTAGCACGATTTGGTTCTGAGCGTGTGAGTTTCTCTCCTCGTCAGGCAGACATGCTGCTGGTAATGGGAACCATTTCTAAAAAAATGGCGCCAATTTTAAGACAAGTTTACGAACAAATGTCTGAGCCACGCTGGGTAATTGCTGTAGGAGCTTGCGCTTCTTCAGGTGGTGTTTTCGACACTTACTCAGTTTTACAAGGAATTGATAAAGTTATTCCGGTTGACGTTTACGTTCCAGGATGCCCTCCTAGACCAGAGCAGATTGTTGACGGTGTAATGAGACTGCAAGAATTGGTAAAAAGCGAATCTGTTAGACGCAGAAGTTCACCAGAATACCAGGAATTATTAGCTTCCTATAACATTTCATAAGATGGCTTTAGAAAACACCCAGATTCAAAATAAACTTACGGAAACATTTAATAATGATGTTTTCAACTTTCACGAAGAAAGAGATATTTTTACTTTAGAAGCTTCTGCTGATAAAATTACAGCATTGATTCTATTCTTAAAAAACGATTCTGAACTGCAATTTCACTTTTTAACAGATTTATGCGGCATTCACTATCCTGATAACGAATCAGAACGTCAGTTTGCAGTTGTATATCATTTACACAATTGGTTCGAAAACAAACGTATTAGAATCAAAGTTTACCTAAACGGTGAAAAACCAGAGATCAAAACTATTTCAAATATTTTCTTAAGTTCAAACTGGATGGAAAGAGAAACGTATGATTTTTACGGAATCAATTTCGTTGGCCACCCGCAGTTAAAACGTATTTTAAATATGGATGAAATGGTGTCTTTCCCAATGAGAAAAGAATTCCCAATGGAAGACAGCGGAAGAACTGACAAAGACGACAGATTCTTCGGAAGAACAGTATCAAATTGCTAAATAATTCAACATTATAAAATGTCAGAACTATTACTACCACCAGAGCATCGTTATGCTAAAATAATTAAGGAGCGACACAATGAAGACGGAAGCGAGCTTTCAGTTCTGAATTTAGGTCCGACTCACCCTGCGACCCACGGTATTTTTCAAAATATCCTATTGATGGATGGTGAAAGAATTCTAGAAGCTGAACCAACCATTGGTTACATTCACAGAGCTTTCGAAAAAATCGCCGAAAATCGTCCTTTTTATCAAATTACACCTCTTACAGACCGTATGAACTATTGTTCCTCTCCTATTAATAATATGGGATGGTGGATGACATTAGAAAAACTATTAGGTATTGAAGTTCCAAAAAGAGCACAATATTTAAGAGTTATCGTTATGGAGCTGGCTCGTATTACAGACCATATTATCTGTAACTCGATCTTAGGTGTAGATACTGGTGCGTATACAGGTTTCTTGTACGTTTTTCAATTTAGAGAAAAAATCTACGAAATCTACGAAGAAATTTGTGGAGCTCGTTTGACTACAAATATGGGAAGAATTGGTGGTTTTGAAAGAGACTGGTCTCCAGAAGCTTTCAGAAAACTAGACAAATTCCTGGAAGAATTCCCACCTGCCTGGAAAGAATTCGAAAACTTATTCGAAAGAAACAGGATTTTCCTTGACAGAACTGTAAACGTAGGCGGAATTACAGCTGAAAAAGCAATGGCTTACGGATTTACAGGTCCAAACTTACGTGCAGCCGGAGTTGATTACGACGTTCGTGTAGCACATCCTTACTCATCTTACGAAGATTTTGATTTTATTGTTCCTGTTGGAAAATCAGGTGATACTTACGATCGTTTCTGTGTTCGTAATGCTGAAGTTTGGGAAAGTTTAAGCATCATTCGTCAGGCTTTAGAAAAAATGCCAGCCGGAAACGAATACCATGCAGAAGTTCCGGATTATTACCTTCCTCCAAAAGAAGATGTATATAATTCAATGGAATCTTTAATTTATCACTTTAAAATCGTTATGGGAGAAGTTCCTGTTCCGGTTTCAGAAATTTACCATGCTGTTGAAGGAGGAAATGGAGAACTTGGTTTCTACTTAGCTACAGACGGAAGCAGAACTCCATACAGATTACATTTCAGAAGACCTTGTTTTATTTACTATCAGGCATTCCCTGAAATGATCAAAGGAGCATTGCTTTCTGATGCGATTATCATTTTATCAAGTTTAAATGTAATTGCCGGAGAATTAGACGCGTAATAAAGATTGCAGATTTTAGAATACAGATTTGAGATTAACAAATCTAAATCTGAAATCAAAAATCTAAATTAATACAGATTGCAGAATATGGATTTAAAGACAACAGATTAAAATCTAAAATCTTAAATCTAAAATCTAAAATAAAAATGGAACGTAAACATTACAAACAAGAAATAAACATGACTGAGGCATTGATCGCACGTATCAATGAATTGATCAGTCATTATCCGGAAGGCAAACAAAAATCGGCTTTACTGCCTGTTTTGCACGAAGTGCAGGATGCGCATAACAACTGGCTCAGCATTGAATTGCAGGACAAGGTTGCCGAAATTCTTCAGATAAAACCAATTGAGGTTTATGAAGTGGTTACTTTTTATACCATGTTCAACCAAAAACCAATTGGAAAATATATGTTTGAATTCTGCCAGACGTCTTGTTGCTGCTTACGTGGTGCAGAGGATTTAATGGATTATACTTCTGAAAAACTAGGCATTAAAATGGGTGAAACTACTCCAGACGGAATGTTTACCATTGCTGGTGTAGAATGTTTAGGTGCATGCGGATACGCTCCGATGATGCAGCTGGGTGATTTCTACAAAGAAAAACTAACAGAAGAGAAAATCGATCAGATCATTGCTGATTGTAGAGATGATAAAATAATATTACACGATAAATAAGATGTCACAAAAAATATTATTAGATAAAATCAATGTTCCTGGAATTAAAACTTACGAAGTGTATCGCCAAAATGGTGGTTATGCTTCTGTAGAAAAAGCTTTAAAAACACTTACGCCGGACGAAGTTACTGAAGAAGTAAAAAAATCAGGATTACGTGGTCGTGGTGGTGCAGGTTTCCCTGCCGGAATGAAATGGAGCTTTATTGATAAAAAATCAGGAAGACCAAGACATTTAGTTTGTAATGCCGACGAATCTGAACCGGGAACTTTTAAAGACCGATTCTTGATGGAATACATTCCTCACTTGTTGATCGAGGGAATGATTACGTCTAGTTACGCTTTAGGAGCAAACCTTTCGTATATCTACATTCGTGGAGAATATATGTGGGTTTTCAAAATTTTAGAAAGAGCAATCGCCGAGGCTAAAGCTGCAGGCTGGTTAGGAAAAAATATATTAGGTTCAGGTTACGACCTTGAACTTCACGTACACTGTGGTGCCGGAGCTTATATCTGCGGAGAAGAAACTGCACTTATTGAATCTTTGGAAGGTAAAAGAGGAAATCCTCGTATTAAACCGCCTTTCCCAGCGGTTTCAGGACTTTGGGCAAATCCTACAGTGGTAAACAACGTTGAAACAATTGCAACGGTGCCTTGGATTGTAAACAATTCTGGTGACGATTATGCAAAAATTGGTATTGGACGTTCTACAGGAACTAAATTAATTTCTGCTTCTGGACACATTAAAAACCCTGGGGTTTACGAAATTGAATTAGGTTTAAGTGTTGACGAATTCATGAATTCTGATGAATACTTAGGAGGAATGTCTTCAAGCCGTCCATTAAAAGCATTTGTGCCAGGAGGTTCTTCTGTGCCAATTTTACCAGCTGAATTAATTTTCAAAACAGCAAACGGAGAAGATCGTTTAATGACTTACGAATCTTTAAGTGATGGTGGTTTTGCTACCGGATCTATGTTAGGTTCTGGAGGATTTATTGTTTATAACGATACAGCTTGTGTCGTAAGAAACACTTGGAACTTTGCTCGTTTCTACCACCACGAATCTTGCGGACAATGTACACCTTGCCGTGAAGGAACAGGATGGTTAGAAAAAATCTTATGGAGAATCGAAAACGGTCAAGGCCGTGAAGAAGATATCGAATTATTGTGGAGCATTCAAAGCAAAATTGAAGGAAACACAATTTGTCCTCTAGGAGACGCCGCTTCTTGGCCAGTAGCAGCTGCGATTCGTCACTTTAGAGATGAGTTCGAATACCACGTTCGTTTCCCTGAAAAAATCAAAAATAGAGATCACTTTGTTGCTGAACCTTTCTCACAAGTAAAGCATTTAGTAGGCGGTAAAGTAATCGTATAAAAATAAAAAGCAGAAAGTTATAAAGTTCATAATGTTAAAAAGGACAGCAATTCTTTTCAATATTTCGACTTTCAACATTCAAATCATATAGAGATGAAAGTAACGATAGACGGTCAAAGTATAGACGTAGAGCCAGGAACAACAATCCTGCAGGCTGCACGTATGATTGGTGGAGATTTGGTGCCGCCAGCCATGTGCTATTACTCAAAATTAAAAGGCAGCGGTGGAAAATGTCGTTGCTGTTTAGTTGAAGTTTCGAAAGGAAGCGAAGCTGATCCAAGACCAATGCCAAAATTAATGGCATCTTGTGTAACAGGATGTATGGACGGAATGGAAGTAAATAGTAAATCTTCTGCCAGAGTTATGGAAGCCCGTAAGTCTGTAACAGAATTTTTATTAATCAACCACCCATTAGACTGTCCTATTTGTGATCAGGCTGGTGAATGTGATCTTCAAAACCTAAGTTTTGAGCACGGAAACCCAAAATCACGTTACATTGAAGAAAAAAGAACATTTGAACCAGAAGATATTGGTCCAAATATTCAACTGCATATGAACCGTTGTATTTTATGTCAAAGATGTGTACAAGTGGCAGATCAATTGACAGACAACCGAGTTCACGGAGTATTAGATCGTGGAGACCACGCTAATATTTCAACCGGAATTTCTAAAGCAATCGACAATGAGTTTTCTGGAAACATGATTGACGTTTGTCCAGTTGGAGCTTTAACAGACAAAACTTTCCGTTTTAAATCAAGAGTTTGGTTTAACAAACCTTATAACGCACACAGAGAATGTACAACTCCTGGATGCTGCGGTAAAACTACCGTTTGGATGTTTGGAGGAGAAATTCAGCGTGTAACTGGTCGTAAAGACGAGTACCATGAAGTAGAAGAATTTATCTGCAACAGCTGTCGTTTTGATCACAAAGATGTGAATGACTGGGTAATTGAAGGTCCAAGAGAATTTGAAAAAGATTCTGTAATCAACCAAAATAATTACACTCAGAAATTAGAAAAAGTTCAAATCGATACTGAAAAGAACATTCTTTTAGGCCGTGATATTGACCGTAAAAAAATTAGTATGGCATCAATTCCATTAACTAATAAAGATAAAAAATAGTAAGAAATGGAAAGTGCATTTATTATAGAAAAAAGTGTTGTTATTGTTGTCGTTTTTGCGGTAACAATGATTATGGCAATGTATTCTACATGGGCAGAACGTAAAGTTGCTGCTTTCCTTCAGGATCGTGTTGGTCCAAACCGTGCCGGATGGGGAGGTTTATTACAACCGCTTGCCGATGGTATGAAATTATTCTCTAAAGAAGAGTTTTTTCCAAATACACCAAATAGATTTTTATTTGTTGTAGGTCCTGCAATTGCCATGAGTACAGCCTTAATGACAAGTGCTGTAATTCCGTGGGGAGACAGACTTCATCTTTTTGGAAAAGATATTATTCTTCAGGCAACTGATGTTAACATTGCTTTATTATACATTTTTGGAGTTCTTTCTGTAGGTGTTTACGGCATCATGATTGGTGGATGGGCTTCTAACAACAAGTTCTCATTAATGGGAGCTGTTCGTGCGGCTTCTCAAATGGTTTCTTACGAAATTGCAATGGGATTATCTATGATCGCTTTATTAATGATGACAGGAACAATGAGTTTAAAAGTTATTTCTGAGCAGCAAGCCGGAATGAACTGGAACGTTTTCTATCAGCCATTATCTTTCCTAATTTTCTTAATTTGCTCATTTGCAGAAACAAACAGAACTCCGTTTGACTTAGCAGAATGTGAAAACGAATTAATTGGAGGTTACCATACAGAATATTCATCTATGAAAATGGGATTCTATTTATTTGCTGAATATGCGAGTATGTTTATCTCTTCTACTATTATTTCTGTATTGTTCTTTGGAGGATATAACTATCCTGGAATGCAATGGATGGTTGATAATGTAGGTGTAAATACAGCTAACTTATTAGGAATCGCGGTATTGTTTGTAAAAATATGTTTCTTCATATTTTTCTACATGTGGGTGCGTTGGACAATTCCAAGATTTAGATATGACCAGTTAATGAACTTAGGCTGGAGAATTTTAATTCCGCTTTCGATTATTAACATTATGATTACAGGTGCAGTTATATTAAGACACGATATCGCAGCAGCTTTAGGATTCTAAAAAACTGTAATCAGCTTCAAATAAAAAACAAAATAGATTTGAATTTGAACCATCAAATTTTGAATCATAAATTATAATAGTAAAAATGTCAATAGAAACTATATCATTATCGGGTAGAAAAAAAGTGGTCTCTAATAAAGAGATGACTTTTATTGAGCGATTGTATCTTGTGGCGATTGTAAAAGGTTTGGCAATTACGCTTAAACACCTTTTTAGAAAAAAAATTACCATTCATTACCCAGAGCAGGTTCGTGAAATGAGCCCTGTTTATCGCGGACAACACATGTTGAAACGTGATGAACAAGGACGTGAGAACTGTACTGCCTGCGGATTATGTGCTTTATCATGCCCTGCAGAAGCTATCACAATGAAAGCTGCTGAACGTAAAGCAGATGAAAAACATTTATACAGAGAAGAAAAATATGCTGAAATCTATGAGATCAACATGCTTCGTTGTATTTTCTGCGGTTTATGTGAAGAAGCATGCCCGAAAGATGCGATCTATTTGACAACATCTAAAGTATTAGTTCCTGCTAATTATGACAGAGAAGATTTCATTTTTGGAAAAGATAAATTAGTGATGCCTTTAGAAATGGCAATTAAAAATACTCAACTTAATAACGCTAACTAATGATACACATTCCAGATCTTGCAAACGCAACTCCTGTAGGAGTGATATTTTGTATCTTAGCGTTAATTACGGTAATCACCGCTTTCCTGACTATTTTTAGCAGAAACCCTATTCACTCCGCTATTTACTTAGTGATTTGTTTCTTCTCTATTGCTGGTCATTATTTATTATTGAATTCTCAATTTTTAGCAGTCGTACATATTATAGTTTACTCTGGAGCAATCATGATTTTGTTCCTGTTTACGATTATGTTGATGAACCTTAACGAACAAAAAGACGTTCACAGGCCTAGAATTACACGTTTAGGAGCTATTGTATCTTTCTGTTTAATAGTTATTGTTTTAATCGCAATTTTCATCAACTCTAAACCTATTGTAGGTGATTACGATTCAACAGGAGAGGATTTCCAGTCTATTGAAGTATTGGGTAAAATATTATTGAACGAATATATGGTGCCGTTTGAATTTGCTTCAATCTTACTTTTAGTAGCAATGATTGGAACTGTATTATTGTCTAAAAAAGAAAAATTAAATAAGTAATGGGTAATATATTAAATCAAATAGGTATTGAAAATTACATCTTTTTAAGTGTTGTACTTTTTTGTATTGGTGTTTTTGGTGTATTGTACAGACGAAATTCAATTATCGTTTTCATGTCTATCGAAATTATGCTGAATGCAGTAAACCTTTTATTTGTGGCTTTTTCAACTTATCATCAGGATGCACAAGGACAAGTTTTTGTATTCTTCTCGATGGCTGTTGCTGCTGCCGAAGTTGCGGTAGGTTTAGCGATTTTAGTTTCTATTTTCAGAAACATCGGCTCAATTAGTATCGATAATTTAAAAAACTTAAAAGGATAAATAAAAAATGGATACCAATTTAGCTTTACTTTTAGTATTAACTCCTTTTTTAGGATTTTTAATTAATGTTTTCTTTGGGAAAAGCTTAGGAAAAACAGTTTCTGGATTTATCGGAACTGCTGCCGTAGCGATTTCTTTTATAGTTACTCTTGTACTTTTTAATCAAATAACTTCTACCGGAAAAGGAATTGAAGTTACTTTATTTGACTGGATTCAGATTAGTAACTTAACAATCAATCTTGGATTTTTATTAGATCAGTTATCTGTTCTTTGGTTATTGTTCGTAACCGGAATTGGATCTTTGATTCACTTATACTCTATCAGTTACATGCATGATGACGAAAACATGCACAAATTCTTCTCTTACCTGAATTTGTTCGTTTTCTTCATGATCACACTTGTAATTGGAAGCAACTTATTAGTATTATTTATCGGTTGGGAAGGTGTTGGACTTTGCTCTTATTTATTGATCGGGTTCTGGCATAAAAACCAGGATTACAACGATGCGGCAAAAAAGGCTTTCATCATGAACAGAATTGGAGATTTAGGTCTTTTAATCGGAATGTTCATCATCGGTTCAATGTTCTCTACTTTAGATTATGCAACTTTAAAAACAGCAATTGCCGGAGCTGCTAACTTAGATGTTTCATTACTTTCTTTAGCTGCTTTATGTTTGTTTATTGGAGCTTGTGGTAAATCTGCTCAAATTCCGTTATACACTTGGCTGCCAGATGCGATGGCGGGACCAACTCCTGTTTCAGCTTTGATTCACGCTGCAACGATGGTTACAGCTGGTATTTTCATGGTAACAAGATTAAACTTTGTTTTTGATTTAGCTGTTGACGTTCAAACTGTAATTGCAGTTATTGGCGCCATAACTTCTTTAGTTGCTGCTACGATTGGTTTAGTACAAAACGACATCAAAAAAGTATTAGCTTACTCTACAGTTTCTCAATTAGGTTTAATGTTTTTGGCATTAGGATTTGGAGCTTATGAAGTAGCGGTTTTCCACGTAATCACACATGCTTTCTTTAAAGCTTGTTTATTCTTAGGTTCTGGTTCTGTAATTCACGGATTACACGGAGAGCAGGATATGCGTAACATGGGTGGATTGCGTAAAGCAATGCCAATTACGTTTTGGACTATGCTGATTTCTTCATTGGCAATCTCAGGAGTTCCGTTTTTCTCTGGATTCTTTTCAAAAGATGAAATTTTATTGACTGCTTTCCACCACAGTATTCCATTATACGTTGTTGGATCTGTAGCTTCAATCATGACGGCTTTCTATATGTTTAGATTAATGTTCTTAACTTTCTTCAAAGAATTTAGAGGAACTGAAGAGCAAAAACATCATTTACACGAAAGCGGTTCATTAATTACTATTCCGCTTATCATCTTAGCTATTTTAGCAGCTTTTGGCGGATTAATCAGTTTACCTGGAAACAGCTGGTTAAATGAATATCTTGCTCCTCTTTTCACTAAAGCGGCTGGCGAAGAACATCATTTAGGTTCAACAGAATATACTTTAATGGGTGTAGCTGTATTAGGCGGATTGTTAGGTATTTTAATTGCTTACGTTAAATACTTTAAACAAGATAATGTTCCTGAAACAGATGAAAACATTACAGGCTTAACAAAAGTGTTGTATAACAAATATTATGTAGATGAAGCTTACGATGCGATTTTTGTTCGCCCGGTAAATGCATTATCAAGATTCTTTAGAGACTATATTGAAACGGGATTATCGGCAGTTGTTTTTGGATTAGGAAAAGCAGCAAACGAATTAGCGTTTCAGGGTAAAAAACTTCAAACCGGAAGTATCGGATTATATCTTTTCGCTTTCGTTTTAGGTCTTTGCGCCATTGTTTCTTATATATTTTTAGCTCAATAATTTTATAACTATGAACGTTTCTCTTATATTAATTATTCTTTTAGTTGGTGCATTTGTCACTTATTTCGCTGGTGATAAAATCGCTTCAAAAGTAGCTTTGTTCTTTAGTTTGGCAGCTTTAGGCTGTTCGGTTGTATTGTTAAACCATTTTAATGCTGGAGAAAACATCAGCCTTATTAATGCGTGGATCACTCAGCCTAAAATTTCTTTTGCGCTAAATGCTGACGGATTAGCTCTTGCCATGCTTTTATTGACAACAGCTTTAACTCCGATTATTATATTCTCTTCTTTTGGAAATGAATATAAAAATGCAAAAGCTTTTTATGCTCTAATTTTATTTATGGCGTTTGCAATGACAGGAACTTTCCTTGCTGCAGATGGTCTTTTATATTATATTTTCTGGGAGTTAGCTCTTATTCCTATTTACTTTATTGCTCTTATCTGGGGTAATGGAGATGCTGAAGAACGCAGAAAAGCAGTAGTTAAATTCTTTATCTACACACTTGCCGGTTCATTGTTCATGTTAACTGCTTTTATTTATCTATACCAAAAAGCAGGTTCTTTCTTAATTGAAGATTTATACAAAGTACAATTATCTGCCTGCGAACAGTTTTGGATTTTCCTGGCTTTCTTTCTTGCTTATGCTATCAAAATCCCAATTATTCCTTTCCACACATGGCAGGCAAATGTGTACCAAAAAGCACCAACTGTTGGAACTATGCTTTTATCTGGGATCATGTTAAAAATGGGATTGTACAGCGTTATCCGCTGGCAGTTACCAATCGCAGCTGATGCGGCAATAGAATTCAAAAATATCTTTATAGCTTTAGGAATTGCCGGAGTTATCTACGGTTCAATCGTAGCTTTAAGACAAAAAGATTTAAAGAAATTATTAGCGTATTCATCTCTTGCTCACGTTGGATTAATTGCAGCTGGAGCTTACACTTTAACTCTTGATGGTTTCCGCGGAGCTGTATTACAAATGATCGCTCACGGTTTTGTGGTTGTTGGATTATTCTATGCAGCAGAAATTATCTACAGAAGATTTGAAACTAGAAATATTAGTGAATTGGGCGGTATTCGTACACAATCTCCAAAGTTTACTTCAATGTTTTTAATTTTGGTTTTGGCATCTGTTGCTTTACCAACTACATTTAACTTTGTTGGAGAATTTACAGTATTATACAGCCTTTCTCAAATTAATATCTGGTTTGCAGTTTTAGGAGGTACAACTATTATTTTAGGAGCTTATTATATGTTGAAAATGTTCCAGAATGTAATGTTAGGTGAAACAAATTCAAAAATATTTGCTGACGTTTCTATAAACGAAGGAATTTCTATGGCCGCGATTATTGCTGTTTTAATATTCTTTGGATTTTATCCAAAACCAATTACAGATTTGATCACACCAAGTTTAGAAACTATATTAAGTGTTATTGAAAAAAAATATAGTACACTTTAAGTTGTAATACACAAAATAAAATATATTTTAAATAAAATAAATTAGGGCGTTTTAGATTTCCTAAATCAAAAAAACAAAAATGAATACATTAATAGCTATAACAGGATTGGGTATTTTCTGCCTATTGTTTGAAATTCTAAATTTTAGAAAAGGCATCGTTCCGTTTACCATTTTGGGTTTATTGGGTGTCTTAGCACTTAATTTCTATGAATTTGGAACAACAGCAAGTTATTACAATAATATGATTACAGTAAGCAAGTTCTCTACTGCATTCTCTTCATTATTTATTATTTTGACTATTTTCCTGGTAGCATTAAGCCATAATTTTTACGAAAATCATCAGACAAAAATCTCTGATTTTATTGCCATAAAAGTATTTTTATTGGCAGGAGCTGTTGCAATGGTTTCTTTTGGAAACTTAGCAATGTTTTTCCTTGGAATCGAAATTCTTTCTATAGCATTATATGTTCTTGCAGCGAGCGATCGTTTGAATATTAAAAGTAATGAGGCTGGTATGAAATATTTCTTAATGGGATCTTTCGCATCTGGAATTATCTTATTTGGGATTTGTTTGATTTACGGAGCTATGGGAACTTTTGATATTGCAGAAATTCACGAAAGTTCTTTATCTGCTGAGCTGCCAATCTGGTTTCCTATCGGTATGATTTTAATGACTATTGGAATGTTCTTTAAAATAGCGGCTGTACCATTTCACTTTTGGGCACCGGACGTTTACGAAGGTTCTCCAGCTTTAACAACTGCTTTAATGAGCACTTTGGCAAAAGTAGTAGCGATTGCAACTTTATTTAAATTAGTTTCAGGATTAAACTTAATTCCTTCTTTAGAAAATCAGGATCTTTCAAACACATTTACAAACGTTATCCTAACTATTTCAATTGCTTCTATGACAGTTGGTAATATAATGGCGTTACGTCAGGTAAACGTAAAACGTATGCTTGCATTTTCTGGAATTTCTCACGCAGGTTTCATGTTAATGACATTCTTAACCATCGCAACTTCTGCTGGTGTTCTTTTATATTACACTGCTGCTTATGCTTTAGCCGGAATTGCTGCATTTAGCGTTATTTTATACGTTTGTAAAAATCAGGATAACGAAGATATCACAAACTTTCACGGTTTAGGAAAAACAAATCCATTATTAGCTGCGATTTTGACTGGTTCATTATTGTCTATGGGTGGTATTCCAATCTTCTCAGGATTCTTTGCAAAATTATTCTTGTTTAATCAGGCGCTTCATGCCGGTTATGTAGCAATCGTAATTGCAGCAGTAATCAACTCTATCATTAGTGTTGGATATTATTTCAAATTAATTTTGGCAATGTATTCTAAAGAACCTAACGAAGAGCGTACAGGAAAACCATTTCTTATTTATGCTGTTGCTATAATTTCTATTGGTTTAAATATTGCTTTAGGCTTATTCCCTTCATTAGTTTTAGACTTATTGAATTAAAAATTCAAACTAAAAATATACAAATCCATCGAGAGTTTCTTTTGATGGATTTTTTGTTTTAAAGCTGTTTTTTCAAAAGAAAATTTCATGTTAAAAATTTCAGCTTAATCTTTAGACTTCGAAAAAACTCCATATATTTGGGTTCACTAAAAGCATAAAAACTATGGCCTTTAATTCAAAAAATCCATTTTTAAGTAACAAGCGTTTTTCATCAAATGCTGTTTCGAGAGCTGAAGAAGTACACGAAGCAAAGATTATTGACTACAATCAGGAAATGACCTTGTCTGGTACAATAAATAAAACAGCTATTTTATTTTTAATTTTATGCGGTTCTGCAATGGTAACATGGTGGATGGCATTTAACGGAATGAATATTATGATTCCTGCTATTGGAGGTGCAATTGTTGGATTTGTTTTAGTACTTATTTCTGCATTCAAACCACATTTATCACCATACTTGGCTCCTGGTTATGCCTTATTTGAAGGATTATTTATTGGGGGAATCTCAGCTATTTTTGAAGCTATGTACCCTGGAATTGTAATTAATGCAGTAGGCGCAACTTTGGTTACTTTCTTGGTATGTCTGGGATTATATAAATTTAGAATCGTAAAAGTTACAGAACAATTCAAATCGGTTGTTATTGCTGCTACACTGGCAATCGCTACTTATTATTTAATTTCATGGATTGTTTCTATGTTTATAAACTATCAGCCTGTTCATCACGGAAATTCAATGATGAGTATTGGAATCAGCATTTTTGTAATCGTAATTGCTGCTTTGAATTTATTCTTAGATTTTGATCAAATCGAAAAAGGAGTTGAACAAAGAATGCCAAAATTCATGGAATGGTACGGTGCAATGGGATTAATGGTAACATTAGTTTGGCTGTATATTGAATTTTTAAGATTACTATCTAAATTTGCAAGCAGAGATTAATTATTTCTCAACTAAAAATATAAAAGCCTTTTTGAAATTCAAAAAGGCTTTTTTTATGTTCAAAACTTTACTGCACAACAATTTGAATCATCTAAAGTGAATTGTTTTTTAATAAAACTGAAAATTTCACAAAAACATAAAAAAAAGACGTAAAAATAACATTTAAGAATTGTTCACTTTTTTGTAAGTAGAAAAGTCAGTAAAATCGATGCTTCAGAATAAAATCCGAATTATGTAATAAATTACAATTGATGCAATTTATTACATTTTAACCAAAATAAACAAATTATTTTTTTCATATACATTTTTTTATAGACATTAAACTGAGAATATGTAAATTTTACATAGCTTTGTGTAATCGATTACAATTAACTTGTGTCGACAATCACAAATAACCACAAAAACTATTATTAATGTCTAACTTAAACAATTATGAAAAAAAACCTACTTTTTCTGACTATGCTTCTAATTGCTTTTCAAACATGGTCACAGCAGATTAATGAAGCAAGCGGATGGCTTGAATCAGTATTTGTAAAATGGCAGCCCGTAAGCAATGCCCAAACCTATAATGTGTATTATACCGGTGGCGGACTTGTAGATCAAAAAATAGACAACGAACTTATTAGAAGTTACGGAACTTATTTTCGCGCGGACATTCCGGGTTTAAAAGCCGGATCTTATACAGTAAAAATTAAACCGGTTATTTCTGGTGTTGAAGGAACTGGAACCACAACAAGTTCTTTAACGGTTAAAGCTCATGACCGATCTGGATTTGCGTTTGCAAATTCACGCATTCCCGGCGCATACAATGCAGATGGAACGCCAAAAAGCAACGCAGTAATTCTTTACATTACACAGCAAACCAAAAACACAGTTTCTTTAACGGTGACTGGCGCATCAGCAAACCCATGTGTAGGATTACAAACAATTCTTGACGGTTATAAAAAAGGGAAAGACACAAGACCTTTAATTATTCGTCTGGTTGGTCAAATTACTGATTTATCGTATATGATGAATGGTGATCTTGTAATTGAGAACAACAATAATGCTGCAAGCTATATCACAATGGAAGGAATTGGAAACGATGCTACAGCAGAGGGATGGGGAATTAGGGTTAAAAACGCGTCAAACATAGAAATCCGAAACATCGGAATTATGAATGTAGACAGTGGCGAAGGCGACAATATTGGATTACAGCAGGACAACGATTATGTATGGGTTCACAATTGTGATTTCTTTTACGGAAAACCTGGAAGCGATGCTGACCAAATAAAAGGTGACGGAGCTTTAGACTGTAAAAAATCAACTTATGTAACCTTTTCATACAATCACTTTTGGGATAATGGAAAAAGCAATCTTTTGGGTTTAAGCGAAGGAACTACCGAAGGTTTATTTATAACTTATCACCACAACTGGTATGACCATTCAGATTCTCGTCATCCAAGAATTCGTTATTATTCAGCTCACGTTTATAATAATTATTACGATGGTAACTCTAAATACGGTGTAGGATCTACATTAGGTTCTTCGGTATTTGTAGAAGCAAACTTTTTTAGAAATTGTAAATATCCTATGCTGACTTCAATGCAGGGAACTGATGTTTACAATGGCGCAACAGGAACTTTTTCAAGTGAAGACGGCGGTACAATTAAAGCCTACAATAATACTATGAGCGGACAAAACCGTTTTGTTGGGTATAATGCTACAACGTATCCTGTAGAATTTGACGCTTATGTTGCGGCAACAAGAAATGAAACTATCAGCAGTACTATTAAATCAAAAAAAGGAGCAAAAACGTATAATAACTTTGATACCAATTCGAGTGTAATGTATACTTATACTCCTGAAAGTCCTGAAAATGCAAAAACAACAGTTATGCAATATGCAGGTCGTGTTTCTGGCGGTGATTTTCAATGGACATTTAACAATGCTGTAGATGATACTGCCGATGGCGTAAACATAGGTTTAAGAGATGCATTAAATGCTTACCAGACTAGTTTAGTTTCTATACAAGGCGGAACAAATCCTCCGGCCGGAAATCAAACTTTAACCTCAACTTCAAATAATAACCAAACTGTTACAAGCGGTACAGCAATTGGAACAATCGTTTTTACATGGGGAGGTGACGCAACAGATGCAACAGTGACAGGACTGCCAGCATCCGGATTATCATTTGTAAAAAATACAACAGCAAAAACAATCACAATTACAGGAACTCCAACTGCCGCAGTAACGTATTCTATTGCTACAACGGGTTCAGCTGGAACTCCGGCAACGGGAACTGGAACTATTACGGTTAATGCTGCGGGAACTCAAACGCTCACATCGACTAACAATAACAGCCAGACTGTTGCCAGCGGAACTGCAATAAATTCAATTGTATTTACTTGGGGAGGCACTGCTGCAGATGCTGCTGTAACTGGTTTGCCGGCTTCCGGCATCAGCTTTGTGAAAAATACTTCGGCTAAAACCATTACGATTACCGGAACACCTACGGCAACGGTTTCTTATTCTATTACAACAACCGGAACAGGAACTGCAGCAACAGGTTCAGGAACCATTACAGTAACTACCGGCAATCCTGCCGGAGATGAAATACACAATTTTACAACATCGGGCAAAACAAGTGATTTCTATACCATAACGGGTAATCTTTCTACCACTAAAGGAACTGTTACTTACAATGGTTTGACTCTTACACAATGTTTAAAAATAGAATCTGCTACAAGTATTACTTTTACAACGACTCAGGCCAGCACACTGACTTTAGTTTTTGTAGAAGCTGCAGGTACAATAAAAGTTGATAATGTAGATAAAACAGCTTCAAATGGAATTGTGACGGTATCACTTGCGGCAGGAAATCATACAATAGCCAAAAAAGATACTTCAAACCTATTCTACATGGTTACGGCTTACAATACTGCAACGCTTAAAACGGTTCACCCAGAATCTCTGGATACAGCAAGCTCTAAACCATTTTTATATCCAAATCCAGTATCTGGAACGTTATACTTATCTGATCAAAATCAGAAAGTTGAAAAGGTACAGATTTACAATGTTTTAGGAGTTTTAGTCAAAACATCTCAAAAAGGAAATGAATCTATCGATTTGGGCAGTTTAGCTTCTGGAACTTATCTAGCAAAAATATTTACTACAGATGGTTCGATCAGCCAGACAATTGTAAAAAAATAGTAATTAGAATATTTTCTAAAAAAAAGGCTTCCAATAATCTGGAAGCCTTTTCTATATTATATTTATCTTTTTCTATTTCTAAATTCCTGCTGTTCGGTCATTTTACCAAATTCTTTAAAAAAACTTTTAATAGTTTCAAGATTGAACATTACATACAAAACCATTCCGATAAAAATGGTAATCCAGCTGTACACGATTTTTACGCCCGAAATATCCAAAGCCACAACATACAAAATAATCGTAGGCAGAATTGATACTAAAAGTGTTAAACCCAAAGCCAGCATTAATGGATTAACAAAAAAACTGTTTATAGTATTTAAACCAATCTTTCTTAACAATACAGCAATAAACAATAACCCAAGAATACCAAAAATTATTCCGGCAAAACCATAAATCAAAACCTGATCTTTAAGTTCGTTTATTTGATTTTCGTAACCAAAAAAAGTATTAAAGCTGAATCCCATCGTATTTTTTTTCCTCTGGTGAAACGTCAAATAAACTTTGTGTTTTGTATCCGGCTATTTTGGCCAGAATAAAATTAGGAAACTCCTGAATTCCTACATTGTAAAGATTAACACTGTCGTTGAAAAACTCACGTCTGTCTGCAATTTTATCTTCCATCTGCGAAACTCTTTTTTGTAATTCCAAAAAATTAGCGTTAGAAGCAAGAGTTGGATAATTTTCAGAAACCGCAAAAAGATTTTTCATTGCTTTTGAAAACTCATTCGCATTTTCAATTTTTTCATCGACTGTTTTTGAGTTTAGAAAATCTGTTCTTAATTTAGTCAAACTAGTGAGCATTGCTGTTTCGTGCTCCATAAATTTAGAAACTATTTTTACCAACTCCGGTACTTCATCTGCTCTCTGCATCAAAATAACATCGATATTTCTAAAGGCTTTTTCGTAGTTGTTTTTCAGCATAACCAGCTTATTATAAATTCTGATAAATAAATTAAAAAATATAATCAGAAGCAGTATTCCGGCAATTAATGCAATATTTTGAACAGTCATAATTCTTTAATTTAAAATGATATAAATGAGTATAAGCGTTATAAAAAACAAGGTTGTTAAAAGAGAATCTAAAAGCGGTTTGTATTTATTTCTAAAAGAAATACTTCTGGGAAGCGCAATACCAAAAACAGAATCTGAATCGCCTTTTTTGATAAATACGTCTCCATTATCTGAAGAAGCATAACCAATAAGCAGCATATAATCGTTGGTTTTCAAATACGTTTCAGTATGCCTCGTTTTACCGCCCTGCTGGTTATCAATTCGGTCAAAATAATACTCCAGTCCTTCCCCATCCACAATTACAGATCCGGTTTCATCTTTTATTTTAAACCTGCCCGTTTTGCATTCAGTAAATATGGTGCTGTAAGTTGTTCTTCCATCATCATCCGGCTTGCTTTCTTTTTCAATTTTATAATAATAACCAATACATGGCTTGCTGAAATAAGGCGAAATAATAGGTTCTATTTCTTCTAAATCTCCTACAACTTCAACCTGTCCCATTGCTGCAGAAGCAATTTTTGAAGTCGGCAGAATAGATTGAAGCCTCATAAACTTACTCTTTTTACTTGGAAAAAAGATATTACTGATAATAATAAAACCAGGAATAATTAGAAATAAGAGTTTTAAATTACCACTTTGCGCCAAATAAAAGAAAGCACCGATAATGCAGGCACCAACCAAAAAACCAAGAAGTTTTTTATCTAAAGGTGTTTTTTGAATATTATGTTTAGTATTGAATTTTTCTCTTTCTTCCTTTTCTTGTTTACTGCTTCGAATGCCGGAATAAATCATTCCGATAATGGCAAATAAAAAAACAGAAGCAAATAAGAATAAAATAACCGCAAAAGGATAACTTTTATGAATCAGGAAACTGATTCCGACAAACAAAGGAGACACAATGAAAAAAAGCCAGTCCGGAAATTTTAGATTAAATAAACCTGAAAAAATAACCGTTTGAAAGAAGGCAATTCCCAAACTGAAAATCATCAGGAATATAACACCCGCTCCGTCTATTTCGTTTTGAGTAAGAAAATCCAAAAATTCATTCATCTTAAAAAAAGGTTACATTTAATTTTATTGCATTAATTTCTAAAATACAATTTCGACTTCGTTTGAAAGCAGTCTGCGGATCTTATTTCTTTCAGCATCAGAAATTGGGTTATGACTCAAATCAAGACCAATAAGCTTATGCAGTTTATTGATATCATTAGGAATTTCACTGATTTCATTATGACTCAAAATAAGAAATTTCAAGTTTTTAAATCCTAATATTTCTAAAGGAAACTGGTTCAGTTTTGATTTTGACAAATCCAGCTCTACAACTGATTCTGGTTTTAGTTTTGCTTCTTTTAGATTATAAAAAGTCGATTTTACTTTTTTAGTTTCTTCTTTATTTTTGTTTAAAAGCCCGAAACCTGCTAAAATAAGCGACGCTAAGAAAAAGATGCACAAGAAGGCAGGCCAAACTGGATCTTCATTTTTTTCTGTTGTAAAGAGTCTCTGGTACACATAATAAGCCATTCCGAAGAACAGAACCAGAAACAATCCTAAGACGATTAAATAAAACAAGTATTTAAAAAACGTGAAAATAAGATTTTTAACGCTGGCAGTATTTTTTGCAAATTTGAAATAGAGAACCAAAAGCAAAACTAAAAACCAAAAAACGCCAGTTCCTATTTTAGCAGCTGTGTTTCCGTTTTCAATAACAGAAAAAGTAATAAAAGTGGGAAACATTAAAATAAACCAAATAATGATTGCAGCAAAACCAATTGAAATACAACCTGGTTTACTCTCTTTTTTGTTTGATTTCAGCCAAAAATAGGCCAATATAAACGACAAAAGAAGTACTCCTATAAATCCGTATCCAAATGGGGTAAGTCCGGCTAAAAAGATTAAATTCATTTTTTATGGTTTACCAATCGGCATGCGGAAGTTTATTTAACACATTATCCGGATTGTCGTTTATAAAAAGCTGCTGTCTGTCGAGCTTAAATTTTTTCTTTTGAGTTGTACTCGGCATACTGTCAACCATTGTATTAATCAACTCTGCTTCTGCAACTCCGTTAATCAAATCATAGTCAACTCCTATCTGCGATCCCGCTCCCATATTAAAAGTATGAATCTTGGTAAGAACGAGCTCGTTATTTATGTATTTGTATTCTGTTTCTCTTGTTCCAACAGGTCCAATTCCCTGTAATGTAACACGAAGTATCCTGTCTTTATCAATATTAATATTTTCATAATCATAGGTTTTATAACCATCATACGAATATTCTGCATTCAATGCATGCCAGGAAGTTTCCTGCTGTACATAACCTCCTGTTTGTTGTTTGATAAGTACCAAAGCTGCACGGATATCTTTATTGTCGTTTTTGTTTTTTAAAACAATAACAATGTCTTTTAACTCATCATCATTTAAAAGACCTTCCGCTTCAAGTTGTATTTCATAAGGTTCTATAACGAAATCCTGAACTTTTTTTCCGGTTTTAGGAAAGACAGCAAGAACACCGCTGTCAAAAATTTCACCTTCTTCGCCATCAGATAACGAATCAGCAGCATTTTCTGTTGTTGGTTTTGCAGTTTCAGAAACTTTTACTGTTTCTTTTTTACAGCTTACGGCTAAAAATATAATTATAAAGGCAAGTAGAGTATGTTTCATTGATTTCGGTTTATTTACAAATCTAGATAAATTACTACAAATTTTGCATAAAAAAACCACTTCTTCTTAATAGAAAAAGTGGTTTTTGTGTTAAATTATGTTTTTACAAATCAAATTTAATCCCTTGTGCCAAAGGAAGATTTGTTGTATAATTGATTGTATTAGTCTGACGTCTCATATAGATTTTCCAAGCATCAGAGCCAGATTCACGTCCGCCTCCGGTTTCTTTTTCACCACCAAAAGCACCTCCAATTTCTGCTCCCGAAGTTCCGATATTTACGTTTGCAATTCCGCAGTCAGAACCTGTTACAGACAAAAATCTTTCAGCTTCACGTAAATTATTTGTCATAATTGCAGAAGATAACCCCTGTGCTACTCCATTTTGAAGTTCGATAGCATTATCAACATCTCCAGAATATTTAATTAAATATAAAACCGGAGCAAAAGTTTCATGCTGTACAATAGCAAAAGAATTTTCGGCTTCGGCAATAGCAGGTTTTACATAACAGCCGCTTTCATAACCTTCGCCAGAAAGCACGCCTCCTTCAACCAGAACTTTTCCGCCTTCTGCTACTACTCTGTTCAAAGCAACCGCATATTGTTCAACCGCATGCGTATCGATAAGCGGTCCAACGTGATTGTTTTCGTCTAGCGGATTCCCAATTCGTAATTGTTTGTAAGCGGCAACAAGCGCTTCTTTTACTTTATCGTAAATACTTTCGTGAATGATTAATCTTCGAGTTGAAGTACAACGCTGTCCTGCTGTTCCTACTGCTCCAAAAACAGCTCCAATAACGGTCATTTTAATATCAGCGTCCGGTGTTACAATAATGGCGTTGTTTCCTCCCAGCTCTAATAATGATTTTCCTAATCTTCCTGCCACTGTCTGCGCCACGATTTTCCCCATACGAGTAGATCCTGTTGCAGAAATTAACGGAATACGGGTATCTTTTGTCAACAACTCTCCTATTTGGTAATCTCCGTTTATCAAACATGAAATTCCTTCCGGAAGATTGTTTTCTTTAATAACCTGAGCGATTATATTTTGGCAGGCAATCCCGCAAAGAGGTGTTTTTTCAGAAGGTTTCCAAACACATACATCTCCAGAAATCCAGGCCAAAGCCGTGTTCCAAGACCAAACAGCAACTGGAAAATTAAAAGCAGAAATAATCCCAACAACTCCTAATGAATGATATTGCTCATACATTCTGTGTCCTGGTCTTTCTGAATGCATCGTTAATCCGTGTAACTGACGTGATAATCCAACAGCAAAATCGCAGATATCAATCATTTCCTGAACTTCGCCGTAACCTTCCTGTAATGATTTCCCCATTTCGTAAGAAACCAGTTTACCCAAAGCTTCTTTGTTTTGACGTAATTTTTCTCCAAACTGACGTACAATTTCACCACGCTGAGGCGCAGGAATCAATCTAAAGGTTTTAAAAGCTTCTGTCGCTGCACGCATTACTTTTTCGTAATCTTCAAGTGTAGATGTTTTTACCGATGCGATTAATTTTCCGTCTACAGGTGAAAAACTGTCTAGAATTTCGCCCGATGAAAAGTTCTCTGTTCCTGTTGAAGTTCCTTCATTAACCAGTTTAATTCCCAGTTGTTCCAAAGCTTCATTCATGCCAAATTGTGATGCTATTGTTGTCATTGTAACTTTTTTAGTTAAAATTGTTATATTTTTATGTAAAGATATTGTTTTAGAATTAATTTCAAATCGAATTGAAGTATTAAAAACAAAGTAAAATTAGTGTTATTATATAAGTATTAACGCAAATCAACGATGATTTATTCAGTAAATTTGATGAAATTTGCATTCCTAAAATTATAAATATGACCCATTTCAGCCGTCTTTTGCTTTGTTTTATATTGGTTTCGTTTAATTCTTTTTCTCAAAAAGAACATAAAGCATCTTTTCAGGTTGTGCCTCTTGGGATAAAAGGAGGAATCGACGAAAAAAATCTTTCGGCTTATTTATTAGCGCCTTCTAACTCAAAAGATTTTATTTGTTTGGATGCGGGAACCATAAATGCCGGAATTGAGAAAGCAATTGACAACAAAGTCTTTAAAGTTTCGACGAGCGAGGTTTTAAAAAAATACATAAAAGGGTATTTGATTTCGCATGCGCATTTGGATCACGTTTCGGGTTTAATCATCAATTCTCCAGCTGATTCTTCTAAAACGGTTTATGCGACTGAAAAATGTATGGAAATGATGGAAAACCATTATTTTAATGATCAGACTTGGGCTAATTTTGGAGATAAAGGACCAGGCTTTCCGTTGAAAAAATATCATTTTCAAACTTTAAATTTAAGTGAAGAAACACCGCTTTCAAATACAACAATGTCGGTTAAGGCTTTTCCTCTAAGCCATGTGAATCCGTTTGAGAGTACCGCTTTTTTAATCAAAAATGATAATGACTATGCTTTATATCTAGGTGATACTGGACCTGATTCTGTTGAAAAAAGTGATAAGTTAAAAACTTTATGGACTGCTGTTGCGCCTTTGGTTCAAAGCAGACAATTGAAAGGGATTTTTATTGAGGTTTCGTTTCCTAATGAACAGCCTGATAAATTTTTATTCGGACATTTAACTCCAAATCACTTAATGACTGAGCTTCATGTTTTAGAAGAATTAGCGGGAAAAGGTTCTCTAAATAATTTTAAAATTATTATAACCCATTTAAAACCTCCTGCAAAAAGTATTGCCAAAATTAAAGAACAGTTAAAAAATCAAAATAATTTAGGATTGAAGATCATTTATCCTGAACAGGGGAAAAAAATTGAGTTGTAGCTTTTTGTACAAGCCACAGATTAGACAGATTCAACGGATTTTATTAGCGAAGATTTGAATTGTAAATACAAACTATTTGTAAGTTAATTTTTATATTTTAGCCAAATAAATTTTTTATTAATGAAAATTGTTTGGTCTTCAAGGGCAACTTATACGTTTTATACAACAAGGAATTATCTAAAACAATTCCGAAATAATGAAATTGCACAAAAATTTGTAAATGAGGTTTTACATATTATTAGTTTAGTTGAAATAAATCCTCATTTAGGAAAATTTAGGCATGACTTAGAATGTAATGAAATATTAATTACAAAAAATATTTCTCTTTATTACATTCTAAATCGTGATTTTATTCATTTAATAGAATTTTACGACAATCGTCAAAAACCCTTGACAATCTTAAACTTTTAAATTATGTTTTTCTTTTTTAATTCAAGTAACATTTCCTCATGAGTCATAAAATTTCCTTCTTCATATTCACGTTTTGCATTTTCTATTTCTGCCTTTAATCGTATTTTAAAATCTTCTTCTGGTGAAAGTATTTTTGCAATAGACAATACTTCATCTGGAGTAAATGACTGGGTTTTTAATTTTCGATAAAATGTTGGACTTGAAATGCCTACTTTTTCAATAATATAGTTTTTTTTATAAGGAGATTTGTCCATTAAAGATTCAATATTATCTACTATATTCTTATATGCGATTATTTCTTGTATCATAATTGATCTTTTTTAATATCATATTTAATACAAATATATATCAAAAATGATACACGTGATTTTCTTTAACATAAAAATAAACCCGACAGGTTTTAAACCTGTCGGGTTACTATTCGATTCATATTCGAGATAAATAAATTATTTCTTAGCCGTAAATCTAGGGTCTGTTTCCATTACGGTGCCGCATTTATCGCAGGTTCTTAATTCTTCTGAATTATAGAAATGTTCGAAATGAGGAAGAAAGTCTTTTTCAATATTATGTAACTCAAAATACACTTCGTACAATTTATGATTGCAGTTATCGCAATGCCAAAGAAGCCCGTCGGTATATCCAAGTCCTGCACGTTTGCGCTCAATGACCAATCCTATTGAACCTTCGGAACGAACAGGCGAGTGCGGTACTTTTGCAGGATGTAAATACATATCTCCTGCATTTAATTCCATTTCCTTACGTTCGCCATCTTCCTGAATTACCACTTTAATACTGCCTTCTAACTGATAGAAAAGTTCTTCGGTTTCATTATAATGATAATCTTTTCGTGCGTTTGGTCCGGCAACAATCATTACAATATAATCGCCTGAATCAACATATAGATTTTTATTTCCAACTGGTGGTTTTAGTAATTGTCGGTTATCTTCAATCCATTTTGTTAGATTGAATGGTTTTGCTATAGCCATTTTTTTCAGAATTTATGAAAAGCTAAGGTAGTGAAAAGTATTCAGTATACAGTTGCGGTCACAGCATTCAGATGCAACCTTTGATCAAAAACTGTGACTTATTTTATTTCTCGTATTAAATAAATATAAACCGGAAAATGATCACTAAAACCTGCTTCTGTTAATGTATTTCGCAGCGGATAGCCTTTGTATTTTCCAGAAGCCTGAATAAGATAGGATCTGTTGAAAATACCTGCTTTCCAAAATTTAAAATTTGAAAAATCAGGTTCAATAAAAGATTTCGTCATTATGATCTGATCAAAAATATCCCAGGAATCACGAAAAGCGATGGTTCCTAATCCTCTTTCTGCCATTTCTTCAAATGGATTATAAACACCAAACTCCGGAACGTCAGCCTTTTTTGCTTTTGCTCCTAATTCTATTTTTACACTTTTATTAAAAGGGCCGTCGTTTAAATCTCCCATTGTTATAACTTTTGCCATTGGGTTTATCTGCTGTAAGGAATCAATTATTTTTCGGTTTAATCTTCCCGCAGCCTCACGAAACGGACTGCTGGCTTTTTCTCCTCCAGATCTTGAAGGCCAGTGATTGACAATAATATGAATTTCCTCATTTTCAAGAAACCCCGTAATCAAAAGCTGATCTCTGGTAAAAACCCTGTTTTTGGTGTCGATTTTGATCTCAACATCACCTAAATCTTCATTATTTGTTTCTTGCGTCACAGGTTTGTTTTTGTAAATCAATAATGGAATATTAGAGTAGGAAGTCGGTCTGAAATATTTCTTTTGATACAAAAGTGCCACATCAATTCCGCGTTGGTCAGGCGAATCAAAATGAATGATTCCGTAATCGTAATCAGCTATTTTTTCTTCTTTTATTAAATCTTCGAGAACACCTCGATTTTCAACTTCAGAACAGCCAATTAAGGTTGGAGCATTTGAGTTTTCCGGTTTTCCAATTTCTGAAATTACCCTCGAAAGATTTTTAAGTTTTTGTTCGTATTTTTCTTTTGTCCAATGCTGAGCGCCCGTTGGAGTCCATTCGTCATCATTTGTACTTGCATCATCATAAATATCAAAGAGATTTTCGAAATTGTAAAATGCAGCAGTATGTATACTATATTTTTTAGATTGTGCGTTTGAATTAAAAAGACAGAAAAGAATCAAATAAAAAGAAAAAATACGGCGCATATCTTTTAATGAATTAAAAAAAGCCAATTTATAAAATTTTATACATTTGTAAGAATTTTCTAAATATTTAATTTTTGCATTACTTTTTTTATTTTCAATTTCTCATGTAACTTGCCGGCTTAATTTGTCTCTTTTAAAGATGAAAAAAAATCATTTATTCTTATTGCTTTCTTTATTCTTCAGCTTCGCTTATTCGCAAAAGAACAATAGGTTTGTTGACAGTATTCGAATACAACATAACATTCCAGAAGTGGCTTATGCAGTGGTTTCAGCTGATTCTATTTTAGAAATAAGTGCACTGGGAAATAAGAAAATTGGAACTGATTTAAAAGCCGATTTGTCGGATAAATTCCGTTTGGGTTCTATCACCAAAACAGTAACAAGTTATATCGCGGCTGTTTTGGTTAAAGAAGGCAAAATAAATTGGGATACTAAGTTTTTTGACTTATATCCTGAATTGAAATCAAAAAGCAATGCTGATATTGATTTTACCTTAAAAGATTTTATAACTTTTAGAGCCCATATTCCAACTTGGTCTTATGGAAATGAAACTCCAACGCAAAAAGAAATAAAAGGAAACGACCAGCAGCAGCGTTATGAGTTTATGGCGTGGTTTTTTAAGCAGAATAAAATAATTTCTGAAAAACAGGAAGTATATTGGTCAAATCCCAGTTATGTTGCCGCAGGACTTATGCTCGAAAAAGCAACTGGCAAAAGTTATGAAACACTGGTAAAAGAATTGGGAAGGAATTTAAATATTGATTTCGGGTTTGGCCAGCCAAATGTAATGGATGTTAACCAGCCTTGGGGTCATGATGAAAACCTAAAGCCTGAAAAACCAGCCTTAAATTATAAATTAAACTGGCTTTCATCTGCAGGAAATATAAACGTCAGCCTGCCTGATTATTGTAAATTTACACAAATGCATTTACAGGGTTTATTAGGAAAATCAAAAGTATTTTCAGCTTCTGAATTTGATATGATACACAATGGTTTACCTGAATTTTCGTTTGGATGGTATTCTGAAACTGATAAAAAAACGGGCATAAATTATTCTTTTCATTATGGAAACCCGGGAACTTTTTTAACCAAAGTGTATATTTGTAAAGCATCCAACAGAGCTTTTATCATCTTTGCAAATGTACAATCTGAGGAGGCAGATAAAGGCTTAATGCTTATCTTAGATGAACTGAAAAGAAAATATAACGGCTGACTATTTAATAAAAATACAATTAAGCAATAGGACTATGACACTAAAACCATTACAAGACATAAAGAAACACTTTACTATTTGTAAACTGGCATTTCTTATTTTTGCTTTCCAATCATTCACCTGTCAATCTCAACAAATCATGATAACACCGCCTTATTTACAAAAAGGAGATACTGTCGCTCTTGTGGCAACAGCCAGAAAAAATATCGACGATAATTTAAAACCTACAATAGACCTGCTTAAAAGCTGGGGTATCGAAGCAGTAATTGGAAGTTCAATTGGACTCGATTATCACCAATTAGCAGGAACAGATGAACAGCGCGCTGCCGATTTCCAAAAGCAGTTAGACAATCCAAACATAAAAGCAATCTGGTGCGTTCGAGGCGGTTATGGAACCGTTCGAATGTTAGATTTATTAGATTTTACAAAATTCAAGCAACATCCAAAATGGGTCATTGGTTTTAGTGATGTTACGGTACTGCACAACCATTTAAATACCATGGGCTACAAATCAATTCATGGTGTTATGCCTGTTACGATTCCGCGTGCGACACCTGCTGCGATCAGCTCAATGAAATCGAGTTTGTTTGGTGAGCCGTTGTCTTATTCAATTCCTCCGCATGCAATGAACCGATTTGGTCAGGGAACGGGAGAAATTGTGGGCGGTAATCTTTCTATTTTGTATAGTTTATTAGGTTCTCCATCGGCAATTGATTGTAAAGATAAAATCTTATTTATCGAAGATCTGGATGAATATCTGTATCATATTGATCGTATGATGATGAATTTAAGACGTAACGGATGCATTGAAAACTTAAAAGGAATCATAATTGGCGGTATGACCAAAATGAAGGATAATGAAGTGCCTTGGGGCAAAAATGCATTAGAAATTATTGATGATGTTACCAAAAAATACAACATTCCGGTTATTTTCAATTTCCCGGCAGGACATATTCAGGACAATCGTGCCTTAATTATGGGAAGCACAATTTCTATTGATGTAAATGCATCCGGAAGTACGGTTACTTTTCAGAAATAACAGCATTATAAATTCAATTTAAGAAAGTCTCTTAAATACCACACATAAAAAATCTCACAGAGACGCAAAGTTGCAAAGTTTAATTCTTTGTGACTTTGCGTTTTCTATTTTAAATAATCTTATATCCATCAGAAGAAACTGAAAGACTGAAACTTTAAAAAATATGGCAGAACACAATGAATTAGGAAAACTTGGAGAAGATCTTGCCGCAGAACATCTTGAAAAAGAAAATTATAAAATTCTAGAGCGAAACTGGGTTTATAAAAATGCAGAAGTAGATATTCTTGCTCAAAAAGAAAACATTTTGGTAGTTGTAGAAGTCAAGACAAGATCGAGTTTAGATTTTGGTTCTCCGCAGGATTTTGTGAAACCAAAAAAAATTCAACTGCTTATTAAGGCAGTAAATGCCTACATAAACTATAGGGAAAAGGATTTTGAAGAAGATATAAATGTTCGTTTTGACATCGTTGCGATCCATAAAAACGGGGAATCATTTGCAATTGAACATCTTACTGATGCTTTTTATCATTTTTAACATAATTTTTTATTGTTATAATTGTAACAAATTGTTTTTTTATTTATCTTTGCAAAGATTTATAACATCAAATTAACTAAACCAACCCAATTAAGTTACAAAAAAAAAGAAAAAAAACTATGAAAACCGTTTCTTCAATCGTCGAAAATTACATCAAAACGAAACCATTTCTCTTAAACGCTTTATCTCTAGGGATTATCAACTTAACTTCTCTCTCTCGGAATATTATGACTGAGTTGGAAAATGAGTTTGGTAAAGAGGTAAAACAGGGTGCAGTTGTAATGTCTTTAAAAAGACTTACTGAAGAATTAGATTTTAAATTAAACCACAAAATCAACAAAGTAATTAAAAACATTGGTGAGATTACTGTTAGATCTGAATTGACAGATTACACTTTTGCAGCTTCTGAAACTGTTTTAAACAAACAAGCCGATTTAATTTCAGACATCAATGCTTTATCTGATATTTTCTACACCTCATCTCGCGGGGTAAACGAAACTAATATTGTGGTGAGCAGCAGTGTTAATCATTTAGTTGAAAAACACTTTATGAGAGAAAAACTAATTCAGAAATTAGATAATCTGGCTTCAATTACAGTAAAATTACCAAAAGAAAACATTGTTGTTCCTGGTATTTATTACTTCATTTTCCAGCGTTTGGCTTGGGAAGGAATCATCATCAACGAAGTAATTTCTACTTCAAACGAATTTACTATTTTAGTAGGTGAAGACCAGGTTGACGTTGCTTTTAAAGTAATCAAAGACCTAAAAAACTAATTAAAATACATCTAAATTTTAGATCTTATTAATATTTCAATTTCGAGAATCCTTTTGTCTTTTGATAAAAGGATTTTTTGTTACAACTATTTAGCAAACATTCCGTTCTGTTTTCTCTATAATAGGAATATTCTCAAAAATCGAATTGCAAAATAGTTAATTTTTAAAATTTCAGCCAAAAATTTACCAACTTCATAAAATGCAGATACTACCGTGTTTACTGAGATTTTAGAGATAATCACTCAAAAAAAACACAAATAAGTTTTTTTTACCACTTTTTTATGAGAATATTATTTTTATATATTTGTTAACCTCTCAAAGCATTAGAGTATCGATTTTTGATAGTATCGTAATATAATTAGATTAAAATAGAAACTAATTAATTTAATGTTGGAAGCCAAAGACTATAATGACAAATTATTGGTGAGCGAACTCAAAAATGGCAGCGAAAAGGCATTTCGTTTTCTTTTTGATTTGTATTATCAGGATATTTATGGTTACAGCATAAGTTTATTAAAATCGAGAGAGGCGGCAGAAGAAAATGTTCAGGATGTTTTTATGAAAGTGTGGCAGCATCGTGAAAACCTAAATTTAGAACAGTCTTTTAAAGCATATATTTTTACAATTGCCCGAAATCAGGCTTTTAATATATTAAATAAAGCTGCAAATGATCTGGCATTGAAAGAAGCTGTTTTTTATGAAAGCCAGAAATCGCATGAATACGGAGATTATGCGATTCGCGAAGAGGATTGCAAAAAACTCCGAAAACAAGCAATAAAACAACTGCCTCCAAAACGGAAGCAGATTTTTAAAATGTCACGAAAGAAAGGCATGAGTTACGAAGAAATAAGTCAGGAACTCGGCATTTCTATAAATACTGTCAGGAACCAAATGAGCAAAGCATTAGAATCTATGCGGGTCTTTTTTCAAGTTCATGATGAAATTATCTAACCAAAACCACATGTTAACCAATTAAAATCACTCCTTCCAGAGTGATTTTTTTTTGCTCATTCTGAAAATGATGGACCACAGATTGGACTGGTTGAAACAGATTTACACAGAGTTTTATTAACTTGCTCTTTATGCATATTTTTCTCCATTTAACGAAGAAAATTTACTCAAAAAATTCGTAATCATGATCAAACATAGCCCGTGGTTTCAACCACGGAAGCGCAATATATATATAATTCGTAGTATCCCCGCGGTTGAAACCACGGGCTATGTTTTAATATAATTGTGGAGATTCTGTGAAAATCTGTTTTTAAGATGAATCAAATGCAATTAAAACTCTGTGCAAAATCTGTTTTATCCATTAAATCTGTGGGCAAAAAACATCTCAAGTTATTTTTTTCAGAAAAAACTTCATTTAAAAACCTTCTCAAAAACAACCACTTAAAACGGTTTTCACTCTTTTAAATGTTAAAATTTAAAAATTTACAACGTTTGAGTAGTACTCAAATGCTTTTCAACTGTATTATACTAAAACCCCACCAAAAACAATTCGTAATGAATTCAAATTCTGAAATAAAAAGTCTTTTAGAAAAGTTTGTTTTAAACCAATGTACACCCGAACAAATAAACGAGGTCGTGGCTTATTACAAAAAAAATCAGCTTACAGATGATTTTCCAACTGTAGAAGATATTCAACAACTTCTTGGCGAAATGCCAAAAATGGATCAAAAGACTGCCGATGCTATTTTTATGAATATCCTTTCAGCTTCAAAAGAAGAAGAAACTGTGATTGAAATGCCTGAAAGAAAATCAAATTTCAGAAAATATATTTCAATTGCAGCCTCAATTGTGGTTTTACTTGGAATTGGCTTTTTCTATAAACAAAGCCTTGCTGATAAACCGGCTGAAAAAGAATTCGATTTCAAAAGTTCTGACATTGTACTTCAATTAGAAAATGGTGAAACCCAAATTTTATCTGAACACAATTCTGCTCAGGTAAAAGACGAAAAAGGAAACATTATTGGAAATCAAAACGGAGATAAAATCGTTTATGAGAATAGTTCAAATCCTGAAAAACTGGTTTACAATACACTTAAAATTCCGTACGGAAAAAAATTCCGCCTTCAGCTTTCAGACGGAACATTTGTACACTTAAACTCAGGAACAACTTTAAAATATCCGGTAAAGTTTATTGCTGGCGAAAACAGACAGGTTTATCTGGATGGAGAAGCTTATTTTGATGTTGCAAAAGATAAAAAACACCCTTTTATTGTAAATGCCGATGAGTTAAATGTACGTGTTTTAGGAACGCATTTTAATGTGTCAAACTATCCCGAAGATGCTTCTACAGATGTTGTTTTAGTTGAAGGATCAGTTGGAATGTATAAGGCAGATGAAGAATTTGATGCTTTAAAAAACACGATTTTAAAACCGGGTTTTAAAGGAACTTTCAATAAAGGAAATGCTGCAATTTCGACCAAAGCGGTTATCACAGATATTTATACTTCATGGATAAACGGCGGACTTACTTTTAGAAATATGACTTTTAAAAACATTATTACCAAGCTTGAAAGACGCTATAATGTTACAATTGTAAACAAAAACGAAAAACTGGCCAATGAAAAATTCAATGCAAGTTTTGGAGACGAATCTATTGATAAAGTGATGAGTTATTTCAACGACATTCACGGTATTAATTACACGATAAAAAACGATCAAATACTAATTAAATAACCACTAAAACCAATACAATATATGATGAAATAACATTACGGGAATAAAAAAATCGGAAAGAGCTGCGAACAATTTCCGATTAACTAAGTGATTGAATATAACGAATTAACTACAATCAATTAACAAAATTATGAAAAAAAAATCTAAGAATAATGGGTTTCTATACTCATTGTTCCAAAATGACCTAAAATTGAAACTAACTACTCTACTTCTTTTGGTCGCCATGTTTAATATTAGAGGGAATACTTATGCCCAAAAAACAAAAGTTACTCTTGAACTAAACAATTCAACAATCGAAAAGGTTATTGAGACCATTGAACAAAAAACTGACTTTAGATTTATTTACAAATTGAACGATATCGACTTAGATCGTACGGTTTCGATTTCTGTAAAAGATCAGTCTATATATGTCGTTTTAGACAAACTTTTTAAAGGAACGCTGACTGAATTTAAAATCAGGGATACTCAAATTATCCTCAAAAAACCGGAACTTAAAACTGAAGTTATTAAGTTTCAAAAACAAACCGTTACCGGAATTATTACCGATGAAAATGGTCTGCCTTTACCCGGCGCTTCTGTTATCGAAGAAGGAACAAAAAACGGAATGGTAACTGATTTTGACGGAAAATACAAACTTACTGTAGAAAGCAGCCAATCGGTTATTATTGTCTCTTTTGTGGGGTACAAAGAGAAAAAAGTAACGGCTAATCAAACGGTAATAAACATTCAGCTTTTTCCAGACGCTACAGATTTACAGGAAATTGTTGTTGTAGGTTACGGTACAGCTGCTAAAAAAGATGTAACGGGAGCGGTTTCTTCAATCGCTGCAAAAGACATGAATCAGGGTGCCATTGTAAATCCTCTGCAATTAATTTCTGGTAAAGCAGCCGGGGTTAATATTACGCAAATAGGCAGTGAACCGGGTTCTGGACCAAGTGTTCGTATTCGCGGTATTTCGTCTTTAATTGGGGGAAACGATCCTTTGGTGGTTGTAGATGGAATTCAGGGAAATATGGATTTGCTAAACCAGGTTCCGCCAAGTGAAATTGAAAGCATAGATGTTTTAAAAGATGCTTCGGCTACTGCTGTTTATGGATCAAGAGGAGCACCTGGAGTTATCATTGTTACAACTAAGAAAAACAAAGCAGGAAAAACTACAATAGAATATACTGGTTCTACATCTGTAGATTTTATCCCGAAAAAACTAGACATGCTTAATGCTGACCAATGGTGGCAGACTGCTCAAAGTGTAGGCGTTCCGGCATCTTCTAATCACGGTTCAAACACGAATTGGTATGGTCTTTTGACTGAAACCGGAATTACACAGACTCATACTTTGTCTTTTGGAGGCGGAACTGATAAATTTAATTACAGAGCTTCTATAACGGCTATTATGCAGGATGGTGTTGTAATTAATTCGAGTAACCAAAAATACATTGGACGCATTCAGGCGACACAATTGGCTTTAAATGATAAATTAAAACTAACCTTTAATTTAAACAGCGGTGTAAATAATATCACAAGCAGCATTGGAAGTATCGGAACAGTTGCTTATACATCAAACTTAATTACAAATGCGTTATTAGCAAGACCAACAGATCCTGTTTATAATACTGATGGAACGTATTTTACAGATCCAACTGTGTTTCATTATTTAAATCCTTATGCAGCTGCGCAAGAAGTAACAAATGAAAGACAAGAAGATAATTTATTTGGAAGCTTAAAAGCTGATTTGGATTTAGGAAAAGGTTTTTCAGCAAACTGGTTTGGAAGCTGGAGAAAAACAAACTATACAGCAGGTTATTATATGCCGGCAGAATCAACAGATTTTAATGCAGTTGAACAGCATGGTTTTGCCAATATAGATAATAAGAAACAAAACGAAAAATTAACCAATTTAAGTCTTACCTATAAAAAAACTTTCGGAATCCACAGCTTTAATGCTTTGGCTTTATACGAATGGCAAAGTCAGACTTATCAGGGAAATTATACACAGGCTAGAGGTTTTATAAGTGACGAAGCTACTTACAATGCGCTTCAGTTTGGCGATTTGTCTAAAGTAAGAACCGGAGATATCAGATCTTATAAAAATGACAGATCATTGGTTTCTTATTTAGGAAGATTAAACTACTCTTTATTAGATCGTTATTTACTTACAGCAAGTATCAGACGTGATGGTTCATCTGTATTTGGCACCAATAACAAATGGGGGAATTTCCCTTCTGTATCTGTGGCATGGCAGATTAACAAAGAGCCTTTTATGATGAATCAGACTTTATTCAGCGAATTAAAACTACGTGCAGGTTATGGTGAAACTGGTAATCAGCAGGGTCTTTATCCGCAGACTTCACTGCCGTTAGTAGACAGTGCCGGAAATATTTATTTTGGAGGATCTATTATTACAAATTTTGGTATTTCTCAAAATGCAAATGCTGATTTGAAATGGGAAACTAAAAAACAAACCAATATTGGACTTGATTTTGCTCTTTTAGATAATCGATTAAGAGGAAGCATCGATGTTTACGATTCGAGAACAGATAATCTTCTATTCGATTATACTGTACCTCAGCCTCCTTATCCGTACAATAAAATCAAAGCCAATGTAGGAAGCATTTCAAACAAAGGTTTAGAAGCAGCTCTTGCTTATGATGTTATTAGAACAGATAACAGCACACTGACATTAGCAGGAAATGTATCTTTTATGAAAAATGAAGTGCTTAATTTAAGCGGCAGTATTAACGGTATTCCTTTAAATACAAACTTCGTAAACTGGGGAGCGCCAAATTCTTTATTAGTACAGGGAAAACCAATTGGTTCCTTCTATATTTTAGAAAGTACCGGTACAAATGAAAATGGTGTCGAAACCGTAAAAGACCGCGATGGAGACGGTAAAATCGATCAGGGAGCTACAAGTCCGGATCGTTACTATGCAGGTTCTGCTCTCCCAACTTACACTTTTGCATTTAACCCATCTTACAGATACAAAAATTTTGATGCATCTATGTTAGTAAGAGGTTCCGGAGGAAATAAAATTTACAACAATCTTAACCAAAGATTGAGCATGCTGGAAAATACAGGTAGTTCAAACGTATTAGCCAGTGCTGTTGACAGAGGAATATTTTCTTCTCCTTATGGATCTGATGCATGGTTAGAAGACGGTTCATTCATTCGTTTAGAAAACGTAACTGCAGGATATACTTTCCGTTTTACTGATAAATATGTAGACTCAGTTCGACTTTCGCTTACTGGAAACAACTTACTGTTAATTACAGATTACACAGGTGTTGATCCTGAATTAAATATAAGCGGTAGCGGCGACCCTAATGATAATTTTGGAGGCGATAAAGGAATTTATCCTCGTACCAGAAGTGTTGCATTTGGTTTGACTGTAAAATTTAAATAGTAAAAGAGATGAAAATTAAAAATATAGTAGCAGCAGGAAGCGTATGTTTCCTAACACTTTTCAGCTGTACAGATATCAACGAAAATATATACGACAAATATCAGCCGGACAGTTTTTATGGAACACCGGAAGGAGCTAATATTGCTCTTGCGAGTGTTTATGCCGAAATTCCGGGAGACTTTGAACGTAAAGGCGTACCTGGTGTAGGTTATGCCGGAGCAGATAACGGCTGGTACGACATGAACTGTATGTCATCAGATGAGCAGGTAATTCCGCATAGAAATGACGGAAACTGGCAGCAGGATTTTGCGCGTTTGCACAAACACGAATGGCTGCCTTCTGAATTCATTATCAACAATACCTGGAACTGGTTATACAAATCTGTTTTCAATGCCAATTTAGCTGTCGAGCTATTAGAAAAATCAAATGCCGATCCTTCAAAAATTGCCGAAGCTAAAGTATTACGAGCTTTCTTTTATTATTTATTGATTGATGATTTTGGTAATGTACCTTTTTACACGGACAACAATATTACCGTTGATAAAATTCCACAGGCAAGCCGTAAGGAAGTTTTTGATTTTATAGTTAAAGAACTAACAGATAACGTAGAATTACTTTCGGTAACAAAAGGCGGTAATTATTATGGAAGATTCAACAAATGGGCAGGTTATACTTTATTAGCAAAAGTATATTTGAATGCTGAAGTATATACCGGAGAAGCAAAATGGACTGAATGTTTAGCGGCCTGCAACAAAGTGAGCGAAGGCGGTTTTACGCTGCATTCAGGTGAGGCAAACGATGCCAGTCCATTAAAGAATAAATATTATGAGTTATTTGGAGATGTGCTTCCAGATGATGAAACTATTCTTCCTATTTATGCTACGCTTGACGTTGTTTCTCGTAATGTTTATGCAGTTCGAAGTGTATACGGTCCGCAGGGTACAAATATGTTTGGATTAAGCGGCTGGAACGGAACTATTGTCCCAAAAGATTTCTACTTAAAATATGCAGCAAATGATATCCGAAGAAACCAATTTTTGGTTGGAGAACAGCCGGGAGGATTCAATTATACACTTGAGGTTGCTTCATTAGACAATCCGGGAGCTGCTCCTCAGGCGGGAGTTCGTAACGTTAAATTTTATCCTGCAGGGGTTAAAAGCGGTGGCGGCGCTTCAAATGATTTTCCTATTTATAGATATGCTGATGTAATTTTAATGATGGCTGAATGTAATGCGCGTTTAGGAAATCCTGCCGCTGCAAAACCTTTTATAGACCAAATCAGACAACGTGCAGGTTTAGACGCTCTAGACCACAATCCTACTCTTGATGATATCTACAACGAAAGAGGATTTGAATTAAACTGGGAAGGCCACAGAAGACAAGACATGATTCGTTTTGACAAATTTTTATTAGCAAACGAGTTTAGACCAGCATCTCCTGCTTACCGAAAATTGTTCCCAATTCCAACATCTGCTTTAGATGCTAATCGCGGACTTAAACAAAACCCAGGTTACTAAAAACAAAACTATCATGAAAAAATATATCAATAAATTATTCTTACTGGGAAGCCTGCTTTTTTTAGCAGCTTCCTGTGAAAGTGAAGGCGTAGTAACGACACTCCAATCTGTAAGTTTTCCTTCTGCAATTGAAGTATCATCGACTTCAATAGTTCTTAAAGAAGATACTTCAGATGATGCTGCCTTACTGGTGTCCTGGCCAAAAGTTACGTTTCCAATTGCAGCACCGGTTACTTATGCCGTACAATTTGATTTAACTACAGATATTAAAGGAAGTGAAGCATGGCTGCATGCCAAACGAATTGTTGTAGGCGAAGATGTTTTAAGCAAATCATTTACCGGAGCAGAATTAAATAAAATTGCCACCGATTTAGGTCTTAAAACAGATGTTTCGGGAGAATTAGTAATTCGTGTAGAAGCGGCTATGGATCATAAAGTGTACTCTGCTCCTATTACCATAAATGTTACTCCTTACCTGAAAACTGTTGTTATGGGCGAAATTTATATGCCGGGAAGTTATCAGGGAGAATGGGATGTAGAAACAGCCGCAACATTGAATGAAATTCAATTGGGAGTGTATCAAGGATATATGACTCTTGCACCAGACAGAGATCCTATTTTTAAATTTAATAAAGCCAGAAACTGGGCTCAATTCTACGGTGCGGGTAATACAAATTTTGATTTGAAAAACATGAGCGATGCCAACTTTGTACTTCCGGGAGCAGGCTCTTATCAAATAAAAGTAAATTTAAATACTTTAAAATGGAGCTCAACGCCTTATTCATGGGGAATTGTTGGAACTTCTCAAGCCGGAGGTTGGGACAACAGTACACCTATGAGTTACGACCATCAAACTAAAACATGGAAAATTACTGCCAATTTAGTAACAGGAGCATTAAAATTTAGACTAAACAATAGTTGGACTATCAATTATGGACCAGCAGATCCTTCAACAAACACAATTAACCTGGATAATGGAGGTGCTTATGACATCCCAGAAGCGGGAGTTTACGAAGTAACTTTCAAAATTGATGAAGTAGATCCTTTAAGCAATGGTTACCCAAAAACTGCAACTTGTACGATAGTTAAAAAATAATCTAACATTGTAATATAGCTAGATTAGTTTGAGTGATACCTGCCTTTTTTGAGCGAAAGGCAGGCTATCTAAAAGTCTAAGCGATTACAAAAAAATCAAAAAAACATGAAATCAAATATAAAGATCGTTTATATACTGCTGCTGGCATTGGCTTTTATTTCCTGCAGTTCTTCTGATGACGATAACAAAACGCCGGATTCTCCTTATACACAATATGGAGCGCCATTTGAAAAAATGCCCAAAAAAGAAGACGCCATAATCTATCAGGTAAACATTCGTGCTTTTAGTCAGGCAGGAACATTAAAAGGAGTTCAGGAAAGACTTTCTCAAATTCAGGAACTTGGTGCAAATGTGATTTACTTAATGCCCATTTATCCTGTTGGAAAAGAAAAAGCATCTGGCGAATTAGGGTCTCCTTATGCTGTTAAAGATTATAAAGCCGTAAATCCAGATTTTGGAACTTTACAGGACCTTCAGGCTTTAGTTGAAGAAGCACACAAGAAAAATATAGCTGTAGTTTTAGACTGGGTTGCCAATCATACTGCATGGGACAATGCCTGGATTACACAGCATAAAGACTGGTATCAGCAGGATGCGAGCGGCAATATCATTATTCCGCCGGGAACAAATTACAATGACGTAGCGCAGTTAAATTTCAATAATACTGAAATGAAAGATGCTATGATCGATGCCATGTCGTATTGGGTTTATAATGCCAATATTGACGGTTTTAGATGCGATTATGCAGATTTTGTTCCGAACAATTTCTGGGCAGATGCCATTTCAAAGCTTCGAAAAATCAAGAAGAACCAGACTATTTTAATGCTGGCTGAAGGTTCAAAATACAACCATTTTGCATCAGGTTTTGATTATACGTTTGGATTCAATTTCTTCAGCACTCTGGAAAAACTTTTCAAAGAAAACAAATCAGCTGTAACTATTCAGGAATCTAATACAACTGAATATGCCAACAATTACAATCCAGAAAACAGAGTCGTACGATACACAAGTAATCATGACGTTAACCTTTCTGACGGAACGCCGTTAGAACTTTTTGGAGGCAGAAACGGATCTATCGCGACGTTTGTTGTTGCTGCGTATTTAAAATCGGTTCCAATGATTTATAACGGACAGGAAATTGGATACAATAAAAGATTAAATTATTTTGCTAAAACACCAATCGACTGGACTACTGCTGATAATGAAATGCTGGCTGAATACAAAAAAATCATCGCCTTTAGAAACACAAGCAAAGCCATTAAATCAGGAGAATACACAGGTTACAGCAGTGATGCCGTAAGTGCTTTTACTATGGAAAAAGACACTGAAAAAGTTTTTGTGCTTTCTAATTTAACCAGTTCTGCAGTAAAACATCTTATTCCAAATACTTTAAAAGGAAACTGGAAAGATGCATTTACCGGAGCGTCTGTAACTGTGGGTGCAGATATAAATTTACAGCCTTTTCAATACATAATATTGAAAAATTAATACCAATGCAGCTTCTAATAAAACTAGATTTGCACAAAACTAAATAACATGAATTTTCAATCCCAAAAATCATTGCTTCAAATGCGTTTGAGCAAAAAAACAGCGTTTTTATTTTTTATATTCCTAAGTACATTTTGGCTTCAGGCACAAGAAATAACTTCGCCAGACAAAAATCTTTCTCTAAAATTTGAATTAAAAGAAGGCGGCATTCCGTCTTACCAATTATCATACAAACAGAAACCGGTTATTAAACCAAGTTCTTTAGGTTTAGAACTTCAAAACAACGCTTCGTTTATGGATGGTTTTACCATTACAAACACAGCTCAGTCTTCTGTTGATGAAAATTGGAATCCGGTTTTAGGAGAAGAAAAAACAATTCGCAATCATTACAACGAATTGGTTGTCACTTTAGCTCAGGCAAAAAACAACAATAGATTTATCCGCATTCGTTTCCGTTTATTCAACGACGGATTGGGATTTAGATATGAATTTCCTAAACAAAATGACCTGAATTATTTTGTAATTAAAGAAGAGCGCACCGAATTTCAATTGGCAGGAAATCATAAAATTTTCTGGATTCCGGGAGATTATGATACCAACGAATACGCTTATACAACTTCGAAGATTTCAGAAATTCCTTCGCTGATGAAAAAAGCAACAATTGAAATCAATGCACAGCAGCCAATCAAAGAATTGTCTGTACAAACACCATCAATGATGAAATCTGATGACGGTTTATACATCAACATTCACGAAGCAGGATTAATCAATTATCCGGCAATGTACCTTGAAGTTGATGCCAAAACCAACAAAATGACAAGTCATTTGGCACCAGATGCCGTTGGTGCAAAAGGATATATGCAGACTGATACTCAAACGCCTTGGAGAACCATTGTAGTAAGCGATAAAGCAGCCGATATTTTAGCTTCAAAACTAATTTTAAACCTTAACGAACCAACAAGTTACAAAGATGTTTCATGGATTAAACCTGTGAAATACATTGGAATTTGGTGGGAATATTTCGTGGCAGGAAGAAGTACTTGGGCTTTTGGAAAAGAAAACAACGTAAAAATGACGGATGATTTCACCAAACTTACTCCAAACGGAAAACACGGAGCTACAACAGAACGCGCAAAAGAATACATTGATTTTGCTTCTAAAAATGGCTTTGATGCAATTCTTATTGAAGGCTGGAACATTGGCTGGGAAGACTGGATTGGCAACTGGAAAGAAGACGTTTTTGATTTCGTAACCGCATATCCAGATTTTGATGTAAAAGCAGTTCATGTTTATGCAGCTTCAAAAGGTGTAAAAATTATCATGCACCATGAAACTTCAGGATCGGCAACCAATTACGAACGTCGTTTGGATCGTGCTTTTCAATTTATGAACGATAACGGTTATGATGCCGTAAAAACAGGTTACGTAGGACAAATTATTCCTCGCGGCGAACATCATGACGGACAATGGATGGTAAATCATTACATCAATGTTGCCAAACGTGCTGCCGATTATAAAATTATGATTAACAGTCACGAAGCCGTTCGTCCAACGGGATTAAACCGTACTTTTCCAAACTGGATTGCTCAGGAATCAGCGCGCGGTACTGAGTTCGAATCTATGGGTGGATTAGCTCCGGATCATACTACAATTTTACCATTTACCCGTTTAATGGGAGGTCCAATGGATTATACGCCTGGAATTTTCCAGACCGATCTTTCGTATTACGGAACAGGAAGTTCACAACGAGTAAACACAACTTTAGTAAAACAATTGGCTTATTATGTAACCATGTACAGTCCGCTGCAAATGGCTGCTGATATTCCGGGGAATTATGAGCGTTTTCCTGATGCATTTCAGTTCATTAAAGACGTTGCTGTAGATTGGGACAACAGTTATATTCTGGAAGCTGAACCTGGAGATTATATTACAATTGCACGTAAAGCAAAAAGCAAAAACGAATGGTTTATTGGCGGAATTACAGATGAAAATGCCAGAACAGCAAACATTTCATTTGATTATTTACCTGCAGGAAAAAATTTCGTTGCCACTATTTATGCCGATGCTAAAGATGCCAATTGGAATCAGAATCCACAGAAGTATACCGTTACTAAAGTTATTGTAAACTCAAAAAGCAAACTGAAGCAATATTTAGCTCCGGGCGGTGGTGCTGCCATCAGCATTAAAGAAGGAACTGCTTCAGATTTAAAAGGATTGAAAAAGTTATAATTCTTCGTTGAGCATAATTATTTTAACACATAGAAACATAGATTTTGTAAACTCCAAAAAAAGACATTTCATTTATTTAAAACGCACATAGCCATCTATGTGTGAAGAAATTTGTTTCTTTTTCTGAACCCTTTTACATCATAATATCTATGTTTCTATGTGTTAGATAAAATCGTTATGCAGTATACTCAACGATTATAATTAGATTAAAATTTTACTACTTGAAAACTATTAACCACAAAATGTTTGTCGAATTTAAAAACAATGCGAGTGAGAATGAATTTTAGTTAAAAATGCCGACAAGCATTCAAAAAACTATTATTATGAAAATCAAAATTACCACTAGATTATTTCATATTACCAAAGCATTAATTTGCTTCCTACTATTATTTGCAAGTTCAGTGTATGCGCAGGATCCTCCGCAATACGGAACACCATTTGCAGGAGTACCAGACACTAGAGACATCAATATGTATCAGGTGCATATTCGTCCGTTTAGTGCCAGCGGAAATTTAGCCGGAGTAACTGCCAGATTAGACAATATAAAAGCACTTGGCACCAACGTAATTTATTTAATGCCCATTTTCCCACACGGCACCGATTCCCGAAGTTCGGCTTCGCCCTATTGTATCAAAGACTTTAAAGCCGTCGGTTCTGAATACGGTTCACTGGCTGATTTAAGAACTTTGGTTGATGGCGCTCACAGCCGCGGTATGGCCGTTATTTTAGATATTGCCATCAACGGAACATCATGGGATCACGGATGGACCGTTTCACATCCTGAATATTACAAACGAACGGGAACCACAATTCAGCAGTTAGGAAACTTCTCTGATATTGCTGCGCTGGATCTTAATAATTCAGCTACCCGAAATGCCATAAAAGACGCTATGCGTTACTGGATTTTTGCAGCAAATATTGACGGTTACCGCTGCGATTATGCCAACAATCCCCCTTTAGATTTTTGGTCAGAAGTCAATTCAAACCTTCGAAGTATATCTTCTCATAATTTATTAATGTTAGCCGAAGGAGACCGACAAGAAAACTTTCAGGTTGGTTTTGACATGAATTATGGAGACAGATGGTTTCACAGCGGTTTGTACGATATTGCCAATGGCGGACCTGTTTCTCAAAGACTCCAGGATCAGTCTACTTATGAATATGCTAAAGCAACCGGAAATCAGCAGATCGTTAGATACACAGGAAACCATGACACGTATACCAATGATGATGGCGTGCGAAGACCATTTGTTGTCTTTAAAAATCACAACGGAATTGTTGCTAACTTTTTAGTTTCAGCATATATGAAAGGTGTTCCTTTTTTAATGAGTGGACAGGAAATTGACTACGAACCCAAAACAGACTGGCCTTGGACAAACTTTAAATTCAACTGGTCTCAAAATCCAACTGCTGCTGCAGACTTCGCTAAAATCTTAAATTTCAGAACTGCCAGTGCAGCGATCAGACGAGGCGATTTAACGACGTATGCTAATGATGACATCAGCATTTTCACCAAAACATTAGGTTCAGAAAAAGTTATTGTAATGTCGAATTTGAGAAATGCATCAAAATCGTATGTTATTCCCGCAGCTTTGGCAGGAACTTATGTAAATCCGTATAACAATAATGCTTCAGTAACTTTAACAGCAGGTTCTACACGCAATTTTGCTGCTTTCGAATATTTGGTTTTAACCAATACAAATGCTCCGGCTGTAGCCGTTACAGGAGTTTCAGTTAGTCCGGCAACGGCAACTGTTGGTTTAGGGACAACACAGCAGTTAAATGCAGCAATTGCTCCTGCAAATGCCACAAATCAAAATGTAACCTGGACATCAAGCAATACAGCTGTAGCAACCGTAAATGCTTCTGGATTGGTTACGGCAGTTGCAGCAGGAACAGCAGCCATTACGGTTAAAACGGTCGATGGAAATAAAACAGCTACATCTGCTATAACTGTTGCTGCAATTCCGGTTTCTTCTGCAGCAGTTTCTCCAGCTTCTGCAAGTTTGTATGCCGGAAACACACAACAGCTTTCTGTGACAATTTCACCTGCAAATGCAACAAACAAAAATGTAACCTGGTCTTCAAGCAACAGTGCAGTTGCAACTGTAAATTCAAGCGGACTTGTAACAGCTGTTTCTGCTGGAACAGTAACAATTACAGCAACAACACAAGACGGAAACAAAACAGCGTCGGCAGCAATTACAGTAAATCCAAATACGAATTTTACAGTTTATTTCTATAAACCATCAAATTGGGGAACTGGAATTAAAATTTACTATTGGAATGCTTTACCAACAGGAGTTTTGGCAAATGCGACATGGCCGGGTGTAAACATGACCGATTCTGGAAATGGCTGGTACAGCTATACGTTCACAAATGTAAACTCAACAAACTTAATTTTTAACGACGGAACCAATCAAACTGCCGATTTAAGCCGAAATAAAACAGGCTGGTATATGAACAGCACTTGGTACGATTCTAATCCGGGAACGGGTATTGCGGTAACCAGCGTTAGTTTAAGTCCAAGTTCAGCATCATTAAATGCTGGCGGAACACAACAATTGACTCCAACGGTTCTTCCTGCAAATGCGACTAATAAATCAGTAACCTATAGTTCAAACAATACGGCTGTGGCAACCGTAAACAGTTCTGGTTTAATTACCGCGGTTGCAAATGGAACTGCAACAATTACCGTTTCAACAGTTGATGGAAACAAAACAAGTACTTGTATTGTAACGGTTTCAACTACTTCTGGAGGAGGAAATTATTATACCATAAAAAACAGATGGACGGGCGCTTATTTATCTGATGCCGGAACAAACACAGGTTACGGAACAACCGTTTCTGGTAATAATTATAAATGGCAGAAAATCGCAATCGATGCCACTTATTTTGTTCTAAAAAATGTTGCTACAGGAGAATTAATGAATATTGAAGGTCAAACCGGAAGCGTTCAATGCAACATAACCGATACTACTTTCTGGAGTGCACAATGGTCAAGCGATTATATAGATGGAACCTGGGTTCGTTTAAGAAACAGATGGCAGACAGGAAATATTATTCATGTTGAAAACCAGACAGGTTCTGCACAATACGGAAATTCGCAGGACGGCTGGTACAGCGCGCAATGGCAATTAGAACCAACAACTGTTGGAACAGGAAAATCGGCTTTAAAAATTGATGCTGTTTCAGAAACTGAACAAGTAATCAGTATTTATCCAAACCCATCTGTAAACAATGAATTTAATGTTGTATTACCAGAATTGGAAAGCGGAGACATGGCTTCAATTTCTGTTTCAGATATAAACGGAAGAACTGTTTTAACCGAAAGACTTTCTTCTTCAGGAAAAATCGATCATCGTTTGGCTTCGGGAATATATATTGTAAATATTGTTTCTAAAGAGTATAAAACAACTAAAAAACTAATCGTTAAATAATCTCATTTAGTTTAAAAATTAAAAGGCGTATGAAAAAATCATACGCCTTTTTGTTTTTTTTACTTTGCTTGTTCGCTATTGTTCGATTCGCTGCGAAAAAACTTAAAATGAATAATTTAGAGCAACGCCAAAATTGTTATCTAATGTTATCTCATTTTTTATAACAGCAGGTTTAAACGCCAGTTTTTCATCTACATTAAATTGCGATAAAGCGGCATCTATATTGGCGTCAATAATATTTAGGACATAAAAACCAACCATAAATAAAGCCGATAAATCCCGGTTTCTTTGAAATCCTTTTTGAGCAGTAATTAATCTGCTGTTATCTAATCTAGCTAAACTTGGTGTTTCACTTGGATTTCCTGCTAATCTGTTTTTATATTCGTTTCGATACAAATTATATTTCTTTTGATTGTCAATATACAAATAAGTACTTGTTCCAATTGCTCCATAAACTAATGGAACTTTCCAGTATTTTTTATTGTAAACTTGTCCTAATCCCGGCAGGATTGCCGAATAAAACGATGCTTTTGCCGGACGAAGCGGATCAATAGCTTCTAAAGTAAGAGTGTCTTTTGATATGATTTTAGTCTTTTCCTGAGCAAAAATTGAAGTTAATCCAAAAAATAAGAATAGAAGAATGAGTTGATTCTGCATATAAAGCTGGCTTTGAAAATTTTGCTCAAAGAAAACTTTTTAGTTCTAAGATATTTCTTAAATAAAAGATAAAGAAAACTTAATTTTCAGTAGAACTAACTAACGCTTTCTATTTTGGGGATTTTCTTCATCTACAATCAAACAGCTTTATCGTGAAATATCACAATCATTTCAACGAATTAATATCATTATAAATAACTGTTATTTCTTTAGCATATTTTTTTGCATTTGGAATACGGATAGCGCGAACATATTTTTCAATCTCTAATGGATTCTCTTTTAATATCCAATATTCTAACAGATAACCAATAAGAAAGTTTTTGTAAAATGGAAGATTTACAACTTTATCATCTTCTTCTTTTTCAAGATTATAACCTTTTGGATATTCTTGTTCTGTATCATCGGCATATTTCCTGAGTTTTACTTCTACATAAACCGATATTGAATCCATATATAATTCGATTAGAGATTTCAAATCATCTGTATTAACGTTTGCTAAATTTAATTCTTCAATATACAAATCCCAAATAACAGAAGGACTATCATGATCAATTTCAATCTCAATTCTTGATCTAACATTTTCTAATAAAACATTATAATTTGTTGAGTTGACTAAATCTACTAAAGTTTCCATAGTATGTGTTTATTATCTTTCTATTTCTATTCAAACAAATTTTCAACTGCATCTGCGAGATCTTCTTTATAAAATCCTAACTTAATTAAATATTCAAAAAATAACATAAAACAGTCAATATTTTCATCAGTAGATTCACTATCATATTTTTTAAACAATAATCTAATAATGCGAAGATGTAATTGAGCATTATCATTTTTTTCAAAATCTCTTCTTTTGCTCAGATTGATAAACTCAAAATCAATTTCTGAAGTAGGATAATTTTCATTTGGTATAAATGCGTTCCAATATTGTTCAGCAATTAGAAGCTTATCTTGAAGAAAAGGACTCATTTTTTCTTTAAAACTCTCTACAAGCTTAATCCTGCAGAGCATCTGCTTTTGATAAAAATATTCACTGTTATTTTCAGTCATTTCATCTCTGCATTTTCCTAAAAGCAAATCTAAACGATCAGTTTCTGGTGGTCTATATTTACTCTGTCCAAACATAATAGTACTCTTTCAAATTGATGACCTGTTTATTGAACACCCTTTTTATATTCATATTCAATAATTGCTTTACCTTCTCCATAGTATAAGTCTACAGTTTCCTTTTTAGGATATTTTTTATTAACAGGCGTACTATAATTCGAAACATCAAATGGTTCAATAGAATGTGTTTTAATACTATTAAATGTTATTCTTTTTTGATTTCCATATTGGTAACCATGACCAGTAACAACCTGCCAGAAAATAACATTCCCTACTAAATTGTAAACATTAGCATATACGGTATCTTTTGGCGTACGCCTCTCCGTCATACAGCTTTCTTTTTCATAAATATCTCCATCTTTATCATATTCAAAACAAGATTCTTTTTCGAGTTCTATTCTTCCTATTTTATCTTTTTGAAGATTAATAGTAAGGGTATATTTTCTTTGAGATTGATTATTCTTTTCTATTCCAATTTTACTAATTATAATTCTGTTTGATAGATAACTAACCGTAGATTTAGTAATTCCGTATATACCTGATTCTCTAAAAGAAATAACCCGCCCTGACTGATCGTAAACGAGAGAATCGACTTCTGTTGCATCTATATGTAATTTTTTTAAACGATTATGATCGTCGTATGAAAAAAAATTGGAATCCTTGGTAACCTCATTTTTGTATACAATTGTCCGTTTTACTTTACTCAGCAAAAGAGGTGATTTTTCATTATTTTTAGATTCGTTTTTAGAGGAATTACAAGATACAACTGCTAGTATAAGAAACAGAAATAGATTTTTTTTCCATTTTGATTTTATTATGATTGTGAAAAAACTGATCTTTTAGCGCACATATCGAATACTCTAAAAAAAAACAAAAATATTTTAGTCCATAAGAAAAAACATCCTTTAAAAGTTTTAAAAACAAAAGTTTAAGACATTTTATAACATAAAAAAGGCTTCTGATTTTAAAGAGTCATTTAAAATGATTTTACTTTTTCCCTGAGCGAAAATCGAAGTAAATCCAAGAAGTAAAAAAAGAACAAGAAAGTGATTTTGCATAAAAGTTATCTTTGAAAATTTGACTCAAAGAAAACTTTTTAGTTCTAAGAATTTACTTAAACGAAAGATAAATAAACCTTAATTTTTAATAGAACTGTTTCACCGTTTCAATTTCACCCGTTTTCTCATCTACAAATAAATAAACTGCTCCATCATCATGAAAAATATCACAATTCTTAATTTCAAATTGACCTAAAAAGAAAAGAGGTTTATTATTTTTAATAATCCAATTTGGGCTTTGAATCCATTTTGGTGGTTTCGTTTGATATTTAAATAAAGCTGAAAATCGATCTTTCATCTCTTTTTTAAATTCTGATTTAGATTTATTTGCTTCTGCTGGTAAAATATACTTTTCAATAAAATCTAAATCTGTATTAATATATTTTGGTTGAGAATCTAATATAAGACCATAATCATCACTATATTTCTCATACTTTTTAAAACTAATTCCCTTTTTGGTCAAAAACAATTGTACAGCCCCTTGCGCATTCAATTGACCTCCTATACTTTGTATTTTTTGTTCAACTAAATATAAAAATATTGTCGAATTTCCTATATATGTATTTTGCAACTTTAAAGTATCATCTAAAAGCAGTTCTTGTAATTTTGTATTTTCAAACAGTACTTTTTCAAAATCTTTAGGAGTTATAATTCCCTCTACAAAATCTTTTAATATTTTAATCTCGTTTTCCATGTTATTACTAATCATTTAATAATGTTGCAAATGTACATTTCTCTAAAAGTAAAAACATCCTTTAAAAGTTTTAAAAACAAAAGTTTAAGACATTTTATAACAAAAAAAAAGGCTTCTGATTTTTAAAAACCAAAAGCCTTTTTCTTTTTTAATTTAAGTCTACTCCTCAAACAATTCCATTAACTCTAAAGCTCGTTTTATCGACTTCACATTTTCAAAAGTCAACAATAAACGTAATCCGTTTACAGTTTGTTTTTCTTTCATTTTGCAGAGCGAACTATGTTTTTGAACAAAGTTCAGGACGTTTCTAAACTTCACAGACTGATAATAATCTGACTGCTGATCGGATACGAAATAGCCAATCATTTTGCCTTGTTTCAAGACTAATTTCTCGATTCCGACTTTTGTTGCAATCCATTTTATTCTAATGCTGTTTAACAATGCTGTCGCTTGTTTTGGCAAAGGCCCGAAACGGTCAATTAGTTTTCTTTCAAATTCCTGTAATCCTGCTTCGTCTTTTATAGCGCCTAATTCGTTGTATAAAACCAAACGTTCTGAAACGTTATTGATATATTCATCCGGGAATAAAAGCTCAAAATCGGCATCGATTTGAATGTCTTTTACATATTCTTTGGTATCAATATCATTTTCTTCAGGATATAAATCTTTGAATTCGTTTTCCTTCAACTCTTCAATGGCTTCATTCATAATTTTCTGGTACGTATCAAAACCAATTTCATTAATGAAACCGCTTTGTTCTCCGCCCAATAAATCTCCCGCGCCTCGAATTTCAAGATCTTTCATCGCAATGTTGAAACCGCTTCCTAATTCACTGAATTGTTCCAACGCCTGAATGCGTTTTCTGGCATCTTCGGTCATTGATGAATACGGAGGACAGATGAAATAACAAAATGCTTTTTTATTGCTTCGCCCTACTCGGCCTCGCATTTGATGCAAATCTGATAATCCGAAATTATTAGCGTTGTTGATGAAAATCGTATTTGCATTTGGAACGTCCAAACCACTTTCGATAATTGTGGTTGCTACCAAAACATCAAAATCTCCGTTCATAAAACCTAACATCAATTCCTCAAGTTTGGCACCGTCCATTTGTCCGTGGCCAATTCCAACTCTTGCATTTGGAACCAAACGCTGAATCATTCCAGCCACTTCTTTTATGTTTTCAATTCTATTATTGATAAAGAAGACTTGCCCGTTTCTCTGAATTTCATATGAAATCGCGTCACGAATAATTTCTTCATTAAAACCAACCACATTGGTTTCAATTGGATAACGGTTTGGTGGAGGCGTTGTAATTACCGATAAATCCCGCGCAGCCATTAATGAAAACTGCAAAGTTCTCGGAATTGGCGTTGCAGTTAATGTCAGCGTATCCACATTTGCAGCAATGGTTTTCAGTTTATCTTTTACGTTAACTCCAAACTTTTGTTCCTCATCGACAATCAATAAACCTAAGTCTTTAAAAACTACATTTTTATTGACCAGTTGATGTGTTCCAATTACAATATCCAGTTTTCCTTCGGCTAAATCTTTTAGCGTTTGTGTTTTTTGTTTTGCCGTTCTAAATCGGTTTAAATAGCCAATTGAAACTGGCATGTCTTTTAAACGTTCAGAAAAAGTTCTGTAATGCTGATACGCCAAAATAGTTGTCGGTACCAAAACTGCCACTTGTTTACTGTTGTCAACGGCTTTAAAAGCTGCACGAATGGCAACCTCTGTTTTTCCGAAACCAACGTCACCGCAAACCAAACGATCCATTGGACGATCGCTTTCCATATCGGCTTTTACTTCCTGTGTCGATTTCATTTGATCCGGCGTATCTTCGTAAATAAACGAACTTTCTAATTCGTTTTGAAGATAACTGTCCGGCGCAAACTGAAACCCTTTTTCTAAACGACGTTTTGCATACAGCTGAATCAAATTGAATGCAATATGTTTGACGCGCGCTTTGGTTTTCTGTTTTAAAACCTTCCAGGCGTTCGATCCAAGTTTATAGATTTTCGGAGGCGTTCCGTCTTTTCCGTTGTATTTCGAAATTTTATGAAGCGAGTGAATGCTCACATACACAATATCATTATCGGCATAAACCAGTTTTATGGCTTCCTGGGTTTTGCCTTCAACCTGAATTTTCTGCAATCCGCCAAACTTTCCAATTCCATGGTCTATGTGTGTTACATAATCGCCGACAGAAAGTGCAGTTAATTCTTTAAGCGTGATATTCTGTTTTTTAGAATATCCGTTTTTAATGTTGAATTTATGATAACGCTCAAAAATCTGGTGATCGGTATAAGCGGTTATTTGATTTTCTTCATCAATAAAACCTTGATATAAAGGCAATACAATGGTATGATAATGCTTTCTAATATTTTCTGAATTGGCTTCGTCTAAGCTTTCAAAAATATCGTGAAAACGCTTTGCCTGCGTTTCATTCGAACAAAACAGATAATTGACATATCCGTTAAAATGATTATCGCTTAAATTATTCAGCAATAAATCAAATTGTTTGTTGAATGACGGCTGAGGCTGAATATGGAATTCGAATTTTTTAGTGGTTTTAAAAACTGGTCTTGAAGCCAATTCTACAACCGAGAAATCCAATGCTCGTTTTATAAACGAAGCCTGATTTAAAAACAACTGTTCTGGTGCAGCGTGTTTTATTTCTTTAGACAATTTCTCAAAAGCTTCTTCTGCCCTTGCAAATTGTTTGTCTAACTGACTGAAAAGTCCTTCGGTATTTTGAATAAAAAGAACTGTTTTTTCGGCAATATAATCTAAGAAACTTTCACGGTTTTCCTGAAATATCTTGTTTTCAACATTTGGGATAATCGTAATCTTTTTATGTGTTTCTACAGATAATTGTGTTTCTACATCAAAAGTTCTAATGCTGTCTACTTCATTTCCAAAAAACTCAATTCTGTAAGGATGGTCGTTTGAAAATGAGAATACATCGACAATTCCCCCGCGAACTGAAAATTCGCCGGGTTCTGTAATAAAATCGACTCTTTTAAATTCGTATTCAAATAAAACTTCGTTAATAAAATCAATCGAAATTTTATCGTTTAAAGAGACTTTTAAAGTGTTTTTATCTAATTGCTGGCGCGTTACTACTTTCTCAAAAAGTGCTTCAGGATAAGTAACAATTACAGCTGGTTTTTTTCTTGAATTGATTCGGTTTAAAACCTCAGCGCGAAGCAGAACATTGGCATTGTCTGTTTCGTCAACCTGATACGGACGGCGAAATGATACGGGATAAAACAAAACGTCCTGTTCGCCAATCATCTGCTCCAGATCGTTTAGGTAATATGCGGCTTCTTCTTTGTTGTCTAAAACAATCAAAAAAGGCAGTTCGGTTTTCTTAAAAACGGAACGAATTATAAATGAAACAGCAGATCCAAGTAATCCGCTGATATTCATTTTTATCTGATTCCCTTCTAATAAACCTGATGCAATCTGCTGTGCTTTTGGCAGATTATCGTATGTTGTATATAATACGTTTTTACTCAACTCTTGGTAAATTTGGATCTATTGGTACTGATGCGTTTGGAATAGCGCGTGTTGTGTCTAACATTTTAAGAAAATCTTCTTCTCCCTGTTCTTTTGGAACTTTACTTCTCTCTACAATTTTATCCATTTGTCTTTCTAAAGAGACAAGTTCTTTATTAATTTCGCCAATTAAAAAAGCAACTTTATCATCTGGAATCTGGCTTAAATGAATAAACAAATCCATCATTTTAATTTTGGTAATCAAAACTGAAATTCGGCTTTTAATTGCCGGCTGATTAAATTCGTTTGGAATGCTATTGTTTAAAGCCATTGCTTTTTTTGAAATAGCAGTAGATTTTTTCTGAAATGCCCCTATTGTTTTTCTGGGTTTATCTCCAATTTCTTTTATAAAATCGCGCCATTCTGTCCAGGTTTTTATATTTTGTTCTGAAACCTCATTAATAGGTTCATCAATAAAAATCCAGGCTTTATTTATATTGTTAAAAATCTTAGCATTTTTTTTAGCTTCTTTCGCATTTTCAGCAAGACGTTTTTGATTCTCATCCTGACAGGATTGAAGTGCAAAAATCAAAAGTAAAAACAGCGCTATTTTATATTTCATTTGATAATAATGTTAGACCGCAAAGTTACAAAGTAAATTTACAATTACGAATTGTGTTTTTTGCTAAAGATTCTATAAATCAAGGTTATTTTTTTGTCACAGATTTTAATGATTTAATGGATTATTTCTTCAAAAAAATCATTTTTAATCTGTATAAATTGCAGCTAAACTAAATACACACAGTCAGAGAATAATCTAAAAAACAATCTTTATTGTTGTTGATTTTATAATTTAATGTTATAAAAAACGTTGATATTTGCGAAAACGTTATATTTGCAAGACTAAAATCTAAACAAAATGAATCCAAAAATATTAATCATTGGTGCCTGTGGGCAGATTGGCACTGAGCTTACTCAAAAACTTCGCAAATTATACGGGACCGAAAATGTCATTGCATCTGATATTCGAAAATTAAATACGGATGTGGTTAATTCCGGACCTTTTGAAGTGGTAAATGCTTTAGATTTTAACCAGATTGAACATCTTGTTGAAGTTCATAAAATTACTGATGTTTATTTGATGGCTGCGCTTTTATCTGCAACTGCTGAAAAAAATCCGGCTTTTGCGTGGGACTTAAATATGAATTCGCTTTTTCATGTTTTGAATTTAGCGAAAGCCAAAAAAATTCAAAAGATTTTCTGGCCTTCGAGTATTGCGGTTTTTGGACCGACAACTCCAAAAGAAAATACGCCTCAATATACGATTATGGAGCCTTCTACGGTTTACGGAATCAGTAAACAATCTGGCGAAAGATGGTGCGAATACTATCATAATATTTATGGTGTTGATGTTCGAAGCATACGTTATCCTGGTTTAATAAGCTGGTCGACTCCTCCGGGCGGCGGTACTACAGATTATGCAGTTGATATTTTCTACAAAGCAATCGCAGATAAAAAATACGAATGCTTTTTGTCGTCTGAAACCAAAATGCCAATGATGTATATGGATGATGCAATCGATGCGACGATTAATATTATGAAAGCTCCTGTTGAGCAGATCAAAATACATTCTTCTTATAATTTAGCGGCAATGAGTTTTACTCCAACTGAAATTGCTGCCGAAATTAAAAAGCATATTCCTGAATTTGAAATTACCTACAATCCAGATTTCCGTCAGAAAATTGCAGACAGCTGGCCGGCAAGTATCGACGACAGTTCTGCAAGAGAAGACTGGGGATGGAATCATAAATTTGATCTGGAATCGATGACAAAAGATATGATTGAACATTTGAGTTAATCTAAAAACAATAAAATTTTAAAGCGTGTTATTCTGAGAGTAACACGCTTTTTTTGTAAAATTTATTTATAGAAAAAACTTTGGCTGTATAATTTATCTATTTTTGAATATGTTTAAACATTAATCAGGTTTATACTAAAATCATCAATAAAAATCACAACAAAAATATCAATCAAATGACAAATTCTTATTATCCTGTCGAGCAGAGCAAAAGAACTGCAATTGTTGACATACTTCGAGGCTGGGCTTTATTGGGTGTTGTTATTGGTAATTATTCTGGTTTTCTGCTCATTGGTGTACCGCACGAAACTAAGGATAGTATTTTGTCTGAGATATTATCTTACTTTGATCAGTATTTTTTAGCTGGAAAATCCTGGACTTTATTAACAGTGTTGTTTGGATATGGTTTTGCGATTTTAATTAATAATGTTGCGGCAAAGGGCAAAAATCCGGTTATCTTTTTTAGCTGGCGAATGATACTGCTTTTTGGTCTGGCTTTTATAGATTCTTGTTTTTGGTTTGGCGACATCTTAAAAGATTATGCTTTTTTAGGACTCATACTGCTGTTTTTTTACAAATCCTCAGCAAAAACATTAGCCTGTATTTGTACAGTAATTATCCTTGCCATTCCTTTTATAATGTCTTACATTAAAGGTCTTAATATAGAAAGAACAGCAATTACTACAAGTCCAGAATATTTAAAGTTATATTATTCAGGAAATTGGCTGGACTTTTTTAGGTTTAATTTATTGGCTTCTTTTTATCAGCAGGTTATTGTTCCCGGCTATGCGATTACGTCGCATCTTGTTATGCTGGCTTGTATGCTTTTTGGGGTTTGGCTGCAAAAAATAGATTTTTTCGACCGCTTAAACGAAATGAAAAAACGATTATTATATGTACTTGTAATCAGCTTAGTTATTGCTGTTATAATGGGTATTATTTTTTATTCTGCAATTGAAAGGAAAGCCGGGTTTCTTCAATTCTTCCATCCTTATTTCTGGTTCATTTTGAGTACAATGATTTTTATCGCATCTGGACTTAGTTTATTGTACAGTCATAAAAAACTAAAAACAGTATTCAACTATTTTAGAGCAGGCGGAAAAATGACATTAACCAATTACATCGCCCAAAATATTTTAGGTGCATTTATTTTCTCCGGAATTGGTTTGGGTATTGCTGATACAATGCCATATTGGTTTTACTTTTCGCTGGCGGTTGTCATTTTTGTTCTCCAGTTATTTATAAGCAAATGGTGGCTTTCAAAATACAATTACGGCCCCATTGAATGGTTATGGAGATCAGCTAGTTATCGAAGATTATTTCCTTTTAAGAAAACTGAAATCCATGTAGTTACAGAGATAAAAGCAATTTAATCTCTAAAAAACATAATACCTTAAGAACGTTTAAGGACTTTAATCAATAACACAGTCAAAACACAATTTCTACATTCTCTTATGCGTTAAAAAATTTCAAGTTTATTCATAAATCATCAATCAAAATCACAACAAAAACATCAATCAAATGACAAATTCTTATCATCCTGTCGAGCAGAGTAAAAGAACTGTAATTGTCGACATCCTTCGAGGCTGGGCTATACTGGGCGTAGCCATTGGCAATTATTTAGATTTTTTATACATCGGTATAGAAAAAGATATTAAGTACGATACTTTTTCGGAAGTACTTCAAACTATTAACCGCTATTTTTTTGCGGCAAAATCCTGGACATTACTGACTCTTTTATTTGGCTACGGATTTGCGATTTTAATTAATAATGTCGCTTCCAAAGGAAAAAATCCCGTTGCATTTTTTACCTGGCGAATGGCTTTACTATTTATTTTAGCCTTTATTAATTCTTCTTTCTGGTTAGGTGACATCTTAAAAGATTATGCCTTTCTAGGACTTGTATTATTGCTTTTTTACAGATGTTCTGCCAAAACTTTAGCCGTTATTTCTACTGTGATTGTACTTACAGTTCCTTTCTTAATGGCTTATATAAACGGATTGAAAATAGAACATACTGCAATTTCTTCAAATCCTGAATACTTAAAACTATATCATTCTGGAAACTGGATTGATTTTTTCAGATTTAATCTGCTGGCTTCATTGTATGAGCAGATTATCGTTCCGGGCTATGCGATTACGGCTCATTATGTAATGCTGGGATGTATGCTTTTTGGTTTTATGCTGCAAAAACTAAACTTTTTCAACCGCTTAATAGAATTGAAAAAACTGCTGCAATATGTTTGTATCATTAGTTTTCTGTGTGCTGTTGTTATTGGAATAGGATTTAATATTGCTATAATCTACAAAGCAGGATTTTTAAAATTTTTCCATCCGCTTTACTGGCTGGTTTTAAGCACGATGATTTTTATATCAACAGGAATCTGCCTCTTATATATTAATGGAAAATTAAAAACGATTTTTAGTTATTTTAGTGCAGGCGGAAAAATGACGCTGACCAATTATATAAGTCAAAATATATTGGCTGCCTTGATTTTCTCAGGAATTGGTTTGGGTATTGCTGATACAATGCCGTATTGGTTTTACTTTTCGGTGGCGGTTTTTATTTTTGTTGTCCAGTTATTTATCAGCAAATGGTGGCTTTCAAAATACAACTACGGCCCAATTGAATGGTTATGGAGATCTGCCAGTTACAGAGAATGGTTTCCTCTAAGAAAAATACAGCCGGAGGTTACTCCTGCTGATATAAAAACAATATAACCTTTACGATTTTGGAATAAACCTGAAAATAAAAAAAGCCCTTAAATTTAATTTTAAGGGCTTTAATACCACGAGATTTTCCATAGAAATAACTTAGTTGGTTGTAATCGACATGATAATGTCTTTGTTTGGCATCTTGTGACCCAATTTGAGCAGAATAAATTTCGCGTTTATCCTAAACATCAAGTCGATTTTTAGACTTAAAAACATTATTTTCATTTTATTTAAGACAATGATTATTCATCACATTTCTTCAAAATTATTTCTTGTTGATCCTTGCTTTTTTCTTGTTGAAATTCACACTCTACAAACTCTCTTTTTTGTTTTTTTTTATTAAAAAAACCGTACCAATAAAAATATAGGGTATTCTTATCAATTACTTTTACATATGCAATTGGTTTATTATTTAAATACTCATTCCAATTTAATTTTGCTCCAAAACTACCTCTATCTTCAGGTATTTCTTTTAATTTATATGCTATTCCGTTTTCTGAATTATATCTTTTTAATTCAACTAATTCTACATAAATTTGATTAAACATAACTTCTAAAAATGCAGTCTTATTAGTTATTGTCATACTTGCATTTCCATTTATGCAATTAATCTTCCAATAGCCATTAAGTCTTTGATTATCAAGTCTTATTTGTGGCTTAGCATCATCACAATTACCACATTCTTCACATGATTGTTTTATATGAGGAATCGTCTTTATAAAAGTACTATCAATATAAATTTTATCATTTATAGAAAAGTATTTACTATCAATCTTTTTAATGCTTAGTGTCGAAATGTTCTGAGTTGGATCAGTATTTTTTATTTTAAGCTGGTAGGTATCTTTATTCTTTGATATATTTAAAATCCTATATTTAAAATCACCATCTTGTGCACTTGTGTACAATAAAATTGAATCTTTTAAAAGATATTTTTTATTTGATGCGTCACAAGGCTCATAAATACTATTTACTGAATTAATTTTTTTTACTTCATAAAATGAATGATTTTTAATTTCTGTAAAATCATTTTTAATTTCTTGACAGCTTGAAAAAGTGCTAATTAATAATAGTAACTTAAATAATTTTTCCATCTTTAAAATTTCTTGCAATTTGTGTAACTGTAAATATATTATTGTCATTATTCCCTTTTCCATGAGCATTTGTATCCATCAATTAATTGAAATCTATAATCAGCTGATTCACCTCTTTTTGTGCCGACATCCCAATATAAATACGTGAGTGTTCCCTTATCACACTTTCTTCCAACAATTACTACATAGTGATCAGTTGTTGGATTGTCTTCTTCGTTATAATCTAGACCCAGCGTATGATTAATACCGGCTCTTAATGGATAACCTCTTTCTAAACATTCATCAACATATGCAATAGCTGCAATACCCAACATTTGCTAGATTCCTGATGTATCCAATGAACTGGTTTTGCATTATTATAATGAGTTTTTATCTTCAGATCCCTGATTGTTTTTTTAAGTAGTGTTTCAGTTTTTTTGGCTGGAATTTCTCTAATGTTTTTTGTATTACTTTTTTGTCTTAGTTACACTTACATGATAGAATGGACAACAATGAAATTATCGCGATAATACTTTTCATTAATTTAATATTTTAAGTTGTTTTTACTAATCCATGGGGCATTTTTCTCTTTACAATAAAGTAGCCATCCAAAATTATATTCCCCTATCAATGAAAAGAAAAAACATAGGTGTTATCTTTTTTACTGAATAAATACAACCTGTTTATCTATTTTTTAATTTAAAGGCTGTTTATAAAAGTTTTTTAGTAAATATTAATTTTTATCTAATAATAACCAACCTTTACGATTTTCAAAAGAATCGGATTGAATATAAAATTTTCCTCCATCTTCTTTTATAATATAACTTGGTTGTTTATTATCACCTTCAAAGAGTTCCAATTGATTATTTCTTTCTAATCCTTTATACTCGGATTCTATTGGTAATTCTGAATCACTCTTAAAAACTACTTTGTTACTTTCTATAATGAAATAGTAGACCCAACTACTATTACTACCATCATTAAACTTTTCGGTAAAATTTCTACTGAATTTTCCCTGCCATTTTTGAGATATTTTTATTTTATCTTCACTACTATTATTAGACGATTCGTTTGATTTTTTTACAATTGAATTTATATAATTTTCTCGCCAATTATTAAAGTTGCTTTCGTCCTTTTCATTATTTATATCAATTACATCAATCACGTCCCATCTTTTTAACTTTTCTTTATAAAAACAAACTTGTACTTTCCTTGGATTTACTGGAGAATAGGGAGAATCCATATCAGGGTTCCTTTTTAGAAATTTAACATCTACGTAAAATACCCAAATATTAAAATCTTTTTCTAAATTGGAAACTAAGCATTTATTAATTTGTTCAAGAATTTTATCTTCTTTTTTCCACACATCTTTAACAGAAAAATTGTTCATCTGTTTATTGTACCAATTTTCAGCTCCTCCTTTTGGTATTATTATAAAAAACATATGCCCCTTATCTGTAAATAATTCATCACAGTTTTTAAAAACCCCTTTATGTCCTTCCCAACATATCTCATCTAAAAAAGATAAAAAATTTATACTCGTTGTAGGTTTGTTCTCAATACTCTCTTTTATTTCATTATTCTTTTTTATTTCATTTTGCTTACATCCAGCAATTTGAAAAATAAATAGTAAAAATAAAAACAATACATTTTTCTTCATTTTCTCATTTTTAAATTATAATTCTTTTGAATAATTAGTAGGTCTGTAATATCCAAACCAATTTGAATGATTTACTAATGCTTTTCCTTTTCTTTGATATACAGCTGTCCTTGTACAACCTGTTTTTTGCCATCCTCCATTTGCATTATTAAAGCTATCATCTCTACTTCCACTACTTCCAATTGATTCAAGTATTGTTACTGTATCTTTTGTTTCATCATATTCATAAACGATACCAGTATGTCCTTGCCAACTTCCATTTTTAGCATAACCCCAAGCGAAAATATCTCCTCTTTGTGGTTTAAAACTTTCTTCTTTACTTCCTTTAACTAAATCAATATTATTATTTCCTATAATTTTCCTAAAGGAACTTTCACTGACCATATTAGCAGTTGTCATATAAATTGGTTTTGTCGTTATACCTAATTCAAATAGATAACGACTCACGAATTCTGAGCAATCCATTTTTTCCAGACCTTCAACAGTATTATCAGTTCGTAAATTATTAGTTTCTTGAGCATATTCATGATGTTCATCAGCGATTCTCTTCATTTTTGCCAAAACGCCTTCACCATATAAATTATCTTTATCTTTTCCTCCAATATTTCTGCAATCAAAAAGTTTAGTTTTATTTTTAAAACCTAAAACCTCTTTAACTTTTAATCTAGGATACAATTCTCCTCTACTAATTTCCTTATTTTTTTTACCACTTAAAACATTGTTTCCCTTTTCATTATAATACTCTCCATCAATACTTTTATTTGCATCATAAGGTTGTGTTGCTTTAGGATCTAATTCTCTTCTTTTTTTATCTTTTTCTTCACTATAACAAATAAATGAATCTTCTTTTCCAACGGCAGCTGGACACCAAATACACATATACATATCAAGGGCATTTCTAATAACCTTTTTAGAATCAATCCACATTTTAAAATATAACTCAACATATTCTAATTGTTCCAAAACAGTCATTTTTGACAATCTTTCTTTTGTTAATTTAGTCCCTTTATTGTACTTGTTATCCTTATTCATTCCATTAATTGCATCGCTTGTCCACTGCACTAATCCCGTAGCTCCGCCAGAACTATATCCTTCATAAGGCTTAAATGAGTCTGCTGTTTCCAATGCAATACAATTCATTAAATGATTTGCCATTTGTTTCTTATTTTCTTCTCCCCATAAATTTGAACATATTTGTACTACTTTTTTTCTTTCTTCACATGTAAATTTATTTCCCCATGCTAAATCATAATCTTTACAAACACAAGTTCCTGTTTTATTATTGGCATTACTCTCAGACTTCTTAACCAAAACAGCACTTTTATATTCCGCCAAACCAAGCAAAGCGCTTTTTTTAGTAATCGCAACCCCGCCATTAGCTGTTTTATTGCCATTATATAAAATCTTATCTTCACCATCTTGTACCACTGCATATACTGCGCGCGATGGCAATTTTTCGCTAATTCTATCCCATTGTAACTTTGCTTTTACAGCACCGCTTGTATCGACTGCAACATCAGTTACTTCAAATAACTTATTGCCTTTTTCGTAAATTGTGATTTTTAGTTTTTCTCCGGCTTTTATACCACGAGACTTTCCATAGAAATAACTTACTTGGTTGTAATCGACATGATAATGTCTTTGTTTGGCATCTTGTGATCCAATTTGAGCAGAATAAATTTCTCGTTTATCCTGAACATCCAGACGATTTTTAGATTTAAAAACACCTTCGGTATTGGCAAGTTTCAATTTTGGTGCACTAATTTTTACATACAGCATAGCCCAATCTCCTGCTTTATTTTTTACGTAGCTGTCTAATGTAAACGGGATAAGATTTCCGTCGTAACTTTTTACAGTAATTGCTTTGCAGTAATCATCTTTAAAAGCATCATTATCCCAAATTTCAATCGTGAGGTCTTCTCCTATAAGATGTTCCTGCTGTACCCAAATATTTACGGTTTGGTGCCAGCCCGACTTTTCGATCTCTATGCCATTGCTGTCGGTAAACATCATTCCCAGTACTTTTGCCTGTTTTACATCTATACTTAATGTTTTGCCCTGCTGCCTGTTTATACGGCATTTTACTATTTCTTTTCCAGCTTTAAGAGGCTTTATGGATATTGTTTTTTTATCTGTCGTTTTATGTGGTATTGCGGTATCCCAAATTACTGTTTCGTTTGCAGTCAAATCTGGAAACACTAAATGATCCGCTTCTAAAAAAGTGGTTTTACCTACTTTGGGAACTCCTGTATAACTAAAAGAAATAACATCATTTTCTTTTACTTCAAAATGCCAGTCGTCTTCTTCATGTTTGGCATTCTGCCCATAAGCATTTGCTAGTGTAACATAAGCTTCTACAACATATTTACCAAAATTCATTAATTCATGCCCTGGTATGGTTATACTTTTTCCGTTGCCAATCAGGCGTCCGTTTAGATTCCATTTTACAGCTTGCACTTCTTTAGCTACAGCTTCCTGCTCATCGGGGATATAAAGACTAAATGTGCTTTCTTTCACAGCAAAATTCATAGGGGTTCCTGGTCTTATTACTTCGGCATTATGCGTTATCTGAGAAACAGAATTGGTAATTGTTTCTGCTGAAAAACTTTGTTTCTGTACTTCCTCGGCAGATAATTTATATTGAGCAGTAATTGTATACTTTGCTTTTGTATTTACAGGAGTAAACGATATGGTATTTTCAATTCTAGTCGATTTTAAAACGCTTCCTGAAGCATCTGTAACATATATTTTCAAATTTTCAAGCTCCTCATCTGTAGGAGGCATTAAAAAATTGGCTTTAAAACTAGCAGGAAAGTTTTGTCTTAATCTCATTTTTCCTCCAATCATTTTGGTAAAATTACCACCGTCAATTGGCAGGAGTTCAGTTCCTTGCAGTTTGTTTAAAATCACTTCGATGTCCAGACAGCAGTCCGGATAACTTTTATATGCTGTTTCGGCTTCGGGATCGTCTTGTTTAGGTTTTCCGTAGCCTTCAATTCGGTACTTCCCAACTGTTAAAAATGTGTACGTAAAACGTGTTCCTATTTGTTCTTCTGTGTATAATCTCTTGTCTTTATCTCCGTCAAACCCCTCATAAATTACCCATGAAACAAAATCGACATTGCCTTTGCTTACTTTTGCTTCAAACGTACATTCCTGATTAGGGCGTATAACTATTTTCTCAACATTCTTTGTTTGTGTTGATGATACTGCTTTGAAATCAGGATCATTTTTTAAGCTTTTTAAAGCAATGCTTGAAACACTTGGATATGCTGTTTTTAAATTGGGCATTTTTACTGCCGGGTTAATTAATGCAAGCGCCGCCGGATTTGTTTTCTCGGCATGCTCTTTCATAACGGTATTGGTTTGTCCGTGTTTGGCAACTTCTATTTTTCCTCCAACAGTGCATTGCAGTGTTGAAATCTCTGTAAGTACTTTGTTGCCAAAAATACTTGTTTTATCGTAGACCTTTGTCCATTTTGGTGCGGGCGCCAGCGCACAAGGCTGATTACCACCTGAAGATGGTTTTAGGGTGCATTTACCAAAAGTCGCGGCGGCCGGATCGAAAGTTTTATCAATCTCGGTAGCAAAAAATTTTCCTGCCTCGGCATTTAGAATTACTTTATTGTGAGAAGTAACTAATAATTTGGCTGTCTGTTTTGGATTTTCTGCCTTATCACAAGAGCACAAACTTCCATGCACCACAAAATATTTATCGTTGTGTGCATTTTGGACAGTTTCTTTTTCTTGTTTTTCTTCCTGTTCTTTTTCTTCTTTCTGTTGTTTATGTTGTTCTTCTTTTACTTGTTCTTCCTTTTGTATTTCTGCTTCTTCGGCTTCATCAAGTTTAGCTCTTTTGGCATTTATTTCCTTTATTTTTTCTGGAGAAGGAGTCAGCAGTGTTTTCCCCTGAACTGGTTCCTGACCAATTCCATCATTTATTTCTGCGTTCATATTATGGTAATGACGCAAATCATAAGGATCTGTTATTCCAAGTTCTTTAGCAATACTTTCAAGTGTATCTTCTTTTTTTACTAAATAAGGTATTGAACTATTCATGGTGCTTATTTTTTATTAATGGCTGATATGTAAATGGTTTCTTTATAATCATAAAAATCATGTTTAATTTTTACGTTCATTTCAAAAAAATCAAAAAGAGATTTTTCTAAATCAAAATGTACTTCATGCTTTAATTCTGAATAGATCAGCTTTTCTCCTTCTATCTTATTTAACCAATATCCTTCTAATTTTGCGTACTTCTCAAATTGTTCAAAAAGTTCATTTCTATCTTTTATCTGCCCAATATATATTACACTATGAATATCATCTTCGGATATTTTTTTGCATTCCCACTTTATCTTCTCATTAAACGGGCTAAGGTTAAAAAGTAAGTCGTAACTTTCATAATCTCTTATCTCATTAAGACTAAAAAGTAAAAGTTCCATTATTCCTTTGGAACAGGAGTTCTCCAGAATATAATCATCAATTGCATTTCGCAAAAAGGCCCCTTTTATATCATCTATAACATGATGTCTGGTTATATTCTTAATTTTTGCGGTATCTTCATCAATAAGATATTTTGGATTGACCCTTAATTGATTATTTTTACTCTCCAGTCTTTTAATTATATCGCCTTTATTTTTTATAAAACAGGTATCTTCTTTTATATCTAACAAAACAGGAAAGAATACAGCATCATACTGTTCAATCATATTTCGAACAACAGGTGTTGCTTGATTCTTTGCATAATCTGTATATGAAAAATTACTTATTTCTACTGTAAATTCTTTTTCTCCTATTGTTTTAAATTGAATTTCATACGTATATACAATTTCATCTCTCTTTTGATTTAATCTATAGTGTATATTTCTAACAATCCTAAACTTGTAATCTCCATTAACCTGATCCATGTTCACTATTTTTTAATTAGAATTAAATTTTCTCTGTAATTACAATAAGAATTGCTGATTTTGATATTTGTTTCAGATAATTCAAAATCAAGCTGGGTGGTATTATACTGTGTTTCGTGAGTAATTGATGTAGTAATTACAGATTCCTGATCTGTAACTGTGTCGGGATATTGATATGCGTTACCAGCAGTTTTTATATGCTGAAAAAGTGCATCATTTTGATTATCTTCTCCTTTGTATTTTAGGGTATAGTTTGAGGGTCAAAACTTTTTTGGCCTTCCCAGAAAACATCATTGTCTAATAGCGGGATTTTCCAATTAAAATGGTAATTATTGTCGTTTTCGGGTTTTTCTACACAAAACAATAGTATTCTTATCAATTCAAAAGAATATATATACTCAGCCATGGCATAGCCGTCTTTTCCTGTTTTTTCAAAAAAATTATTTCGAATATATTCTAACCCTGGACCTTGATGTTTATATCTGAGCTCTTGATCTTTTTGAGCTATTCTTTCTGAAATACCATCAAAATTAGCAAGTAAAAATTTCCCATTTCGTACTTCAAACAAAACAGGAAACAGCGCATCATTATAAGCATGAGCTATTTTTTCAAACTTTGCTTCTGGATTATGATCGTTTATCTTAAAATTATGACGGTTTAATTCTAATCTAAAATTGTAGTTTTCAAATTTTTTAATTTCAATTTCATAAGCAGCAGCGGCTTCATGTTTTTTGTCAAATAGCTCATAATTTATTTTATGTTGAATTTTGAAATTATACTTTTCCTCTCCACTCATTTTTAAACAATTAAAAATATTAACGGCTAAAAATATGGATCAATTATTCTATATTTTATCCCTTAAACGGTATTTTTGCAGCATTATAAGACTAACTTATTTAGATAATTATATTATTCATTTGAGTATAAAACAAAAAAACCAACGCTGACAGCGTTGGTTTTTTTGTTGAAAAAATTGAGATTTTTTTATTTTACCTCAAAAACGTTATTTGTCTGTTTTACATCAGCCATTAATCCGCTTGGATCGATAGTGATTTTTTTGATTGACGCTTTGTTTTTGTCAATTGTAAAACTATAGTTTTGCTGTGCCCAGGCCCAGTCATCCAAAACAGTTCTTTTTTCGCTTGGATTTGGATTTGGTTTAATGAAATTCATCATTCTTAACGGAATATAGAAAGTTTCAGAAGTTCCGTCAGTATAATCAACTTTTAAATCGATAGGCATTGGCATTCTTCCTATTCTCTCTAAAGTTACAGTTGTTTTTCCTGCATTATCTGCTACATCTTTAATTCCGTAGTCAATTGTATTAGTTGTCTGAGCCCAGTCTGTTAAATACCAGTCTAATTCGGCACCAGAAACTCTTTCTGCACTTCTTTTAATATCGTTTGGAGTTGGATGTTTGAATTTAAAATCGTTGAAATATCTTTTTAAAGCAGCATCAACATTCTCTCTTCCAATTACGTATTCTAATTGTGATAAAAAGATACTTCCTTTTACATAAGATGAAATACTATATGGACGGTTTTCGTCATAACGATCTCCATGCGTTGTTTGCGGCTGTTCTTTTCCAGAATTTACTAAACTGTAATACGCTTTATAATTTCCTGTAAAAGGATTTACTTCTTTTTTGTCTCCTTTTAATTCATTCAAAGCACTATCTTCGATGTAAGTGGTAAAACCTTCATCCATCCAAGGGTGTTTTGATTCATTTGATGCTAAAATGTGCTGGAACCAAGAGTGTCCTAATTCGTGAGTTGCAGTTCCAAGAATTCCTTCAAGAGTTCCGTTTCCTAACATCAAAGTACACATTGCATATTCCATTCCGCCGTCGCCGCCTTGAATAAATGAATATTGTTTGTACGGATATTGTCCTACTCTATGGTTATAATAATCCATAACTTTTACCATTAATGGTTCTAACTGTTTCCAGTTTGCTGTAGTTTTTGGATTGTTTTTGTAGAAGAAATGCAAATCGACATCGTTTGGTCCTTTTACGATATCATGCGTGTATTCTTTGTCGGCTGCCCATGTAAAATCGTGGACATTTGGTGCGATAAAATGCCAAGTTAGAGTTTTTGTTTTTTTAGGATATGTAACCGTTACGCCTTCATCTTCATAACCATGTCCGATTGAATTTTTATCCTGCAGATATCCAGAACCTCCAATTGTATAGTCTTTATCAATTGTAATTTTAACATCAAAATTACCCCAAACACCGTGAAATTCTCTTGCAATGTATGGATCTGCATGCCATCCTTCGAAATCAAATTCGGCTAATTTTGGATACCACTGAGACATTGAAAGTTCAACTCCTTCAGAATTGTTTCTTCCTGAACGACGAATCTGAACCGGAACCTGACCATCAAAATCTAAAGTAAAAGTAGTTTTTGAATTTGGCAGGATTGGTTTTGCTAAAGTTACTTCTAAAATTGTTCCTGAAACTCGTGTCTGTGCAGTAACTCCGTCTTGTTTGAAATCAGAGATTTTTAAAAATCCAATTTCATTCGGCTTTAAAGTTTCTATTCGGCTTTGTTTAACCTCTTTTCCGTCGGCACCTTTTACTTTATTGACCATTCTTCCGTCAGGATCTTTGATAAAATGGAGACGTGCATCCATTTCACTTCCCGGCTGAAAGGCATTTGGGAATAAATGATAAAAAACTTTTTTCAGGGTATCAGGAGAATTATTGGTGTAAACCAGCTCTTGTTTTCCTTTGTACTGATAGTTTTTTACATCCATTGAAACCTCCATTTTATAATCGGCATGTTGCTGCCAATATGGAGCGCTTTGTGCAAATGTCGAGTTTATACCCAAACTCAGAAATGACAATAAGATAATTTTTCGCATGTTTATATGTAATAGAAAATGGAAGAGTGCGAACTCTTCCATTAGATTAATAGTGTATTATTCTTTATTTTTTAGACATTTTCTCTGCCATTAATAAAGCATTGTAAGCGTTTACCATTTTAGCTGTTTTTGATGATTCTGCAGAAGATACTGCTGCAGGTTTCTCACCTGGATTTTCACCTTTACCTAAAACAATTTGTGCAGGAAGTGCAACTCCTGAATCCATTAAAATATGTTTTACCTGAGACGCTTTTAATTTTGGATAGTAAGAACGAATCAATGCTGCAACACCTGCTGCATTTGGAGATGCCATTGATGTTCCTTGTAAAAACTTGTATTTGTTGTTTGGAACTGTTGCATAGATTTCTTCTCCCGGAGCAAAAACGTCAACGTTAATTTTTCCGAAGTTAGAAAATCCTGCTACAACATTTTCTCCGTATTGTTTATTAATTGCTCCAATTGTGATTACGTTATCAGCAAATTCTTTTACGTTATCTTCAGAGTCATTTGGATAGTTGATGTTTTTTGTTTCATCAATATTGTATCCGTCATTTCCTGCTGCGTGAACGATTAAAACATCTTTTTTTGCTGCATATTTGATAGCATCGTAAACCCATTGTTTGTGCGGAGAGAAGCTTTTTCCAAAACTACCGTTGATTACTTTTGCGCCGTTGTCAACTGCATAACGAATTGCTAAAGCGATATCTTTATCATATTCATCTCCATCCGGAACAGCTCTTACTGTTAAAATTTCAACATTATTTGTTACTCCGTCTCCTCCTAAATTATTACCGCGAATTTGCGCAATAATTCCGGCTACGTGTGTTCCGTGAAGTGCTTTTTCTTTGTCTGGACCAAAAACGATGTTATTTCCATAACGAGTGTTTTTAATATCTTCAGGATTATCGCCTACGATTTTTCTTCCGTCAAATTCTTTATTTAAATTGTAATTTAACTGATCGTAAACCTGCTCGCCATATTCTTTTAGTTCAGACTCAGGGTCAAAAGTTGAACCTGCGTTTGTAAAAATCTGCGTCATTACTTTTTTACTTTGCAGAACTTTTGGATCTGCCGAAGTAATGGTGCTTAAGTCTTCTAACTTATAAGTCGTTTTGTTAAGCTCTTTTTTGATTGTATTGTGCACATCAAGTAAAAAATCTACTTGTTGTTTATCCTGCAAAGCTTCTTCGTATTTTTCAGTATATTGAGCAAGGGCAGCTTTATATTGTGCTGAACCGTCGTCTCCTTTTTTAACGATACGTGTTAACTCCAGATTTTCGTGAACAGCATCTCCAAGAAAGTTCCAGCCGTTTACGTCATCAATAAATCCGTTTTTATCATCGTCAATTCCGTTACCAGGAATTTCTTTAGGATTTGTCCAGATCATTCCTTTTAGATCTTCGTGTTCGATATCAACACCAGAGTCTACAATTCCTACGATTACTTTTTGTCCTTTTTTTCCTTGTAGTAATTCAGCGTAAGCTTTATCAACACTCATCCCCGGAATAGAATCTTTTAATAAATCAAGGTGACTCCATCTTTTTAATTCATTTTCGCTTACAGGCGCTTTTTTAACAATCGCCGCAGGCGCTTTAATAAACTCTTTTTGAGTAGAAACTTGCGCTTGTACCGTAGCGCTGCATCCTGCTAAAACAAGCAATGCAAAAGCAGATAATTTAAGAGGTTTTATATGACTCATGTATCTAATTATAATTGTAAAGTTAAAAGATGGGTCTAAATTATGCTTTTTTGTTACAAAAAACTAACTGTTAACACTGTGTTATGAAATTTTGATTAAAAAATGATTTCTAAGCAGATTTTTCTTAAGCATTACGATGTTTAATTCTAACTAGCAGATTAACAAAGTTTAAAGGCTCGGCAGATAAAAAAATATTTCTTATTAATACGTCTTCCCGTAATAAGGTTTAGGATCTATATTGTATTATTGCACTGCCAAAAAACTAAAAAATACTTTATGAGAAAAACTTTACTTTTAATTTTAATCTTTTCTTTCATACAAATAAAGGCACAATGCTGGAAAACAGCAGCTGCCGGATACAGTCATACTGTTGCTGTAAGAAATGACGGCACTTTATGGACCTGGGGAAATAATGATGAGGGACAACTAGGCAACAGTACGCCTGCAGCAATAAATATTCCCACAAAAATGGGAACTGCCAATAACTGGAAAACAGCAGCAGCAGGCTGGGGACATACTGTAGCACTTAAAACTGACGGAACATTATGGGCATGGGGATATGGTCGTTTAGGACAGTTAGGAAACGGTAATTATAATACTAATTTTAATCTTCCTCAACAAATAGGAACAGAAAATGACTGGCAGACAATAGCCGCTGGGCATGGTCATACAGTCGCCTTAAAAAACGACGGCACTTTATGGGCCTGGGGGAATAATTTTTCTGGACAATTGGGTAATGGAACTTCTTTTGACAGAAACACTCCAACGAAAATAGGATCTGATTCTAACTGGCTGGCTATTTCCGCAGGTGGGCTTTATACAATTGCACTGAAAAAAGACGGAACTTTATGGGCTTGGGGGAAAAATACTTATGGCACATTGGGAGACGGCACTACAACAAATAATCGTGTACCAAAACAAATAGGAACAGATACTGATTGGAAAACAATAGCCGCAGGAAGTGATCATACTATTGCTATAAAAAATGATGGCAGTTTATGGATCTGGGGAAAAAATACTTATGGCGCATTAGGAGATAATACCACAATAGATAAAATTGTTCCAACAAAAATTGGAACAGATACAGATTGGAAATCTGCAGAAGGCGGTGTAGATTATACTGTTGCTATAAAAACAGACGGTACTTTGTGGGCATGGGGCTATAATGCTGACGGAGTATTTGGGAATGGTTCAAAAATTAACAGTTTAATCCCTGTACAAATAGGAACAGAAAAAAACTGGCAAATGGTTAGTGGCGGTTCAGTTCATACAGTTGCTGTAAAAACAGATGAAAGTTTATGGTCTTGGGGAAATAATTCTTATGGTCAATTAGGTGATGGTACATCTATTGAAAAAAATATTCCTACACTTTTAAATTGTGCAGGTTCATTGATAGTAACTGTATCTCAAACCAATGTACGTTGTGCTGGCAGTAATGAAGGCTCCGCTTCAATAACATCAGTTTCGGGCGGAACAACGCCATATACTTATCTTTGGTCTAATGGAAAAACAACTGCTTCGATTACAGAATTGGCTGCAGGTGATTATTCTTGTACTATAACAGATGCTTCTTCACTATCCATTACAAAAAACATTACTATTACACAGCCGCCAGCACTTTTTTCTACTGTAACAGTTATTAATACAAATTGTAACAACAATAATGGCAGCATTGAAATTATTGCAAATGGAGGAACATTACCATATCAGTACGAAATTTGGTCAAATGCAATTTACCAAGATTCTAATGTTTTTACCGGCCTGCCATCAGGAAATTATCAAGTAATAGTAAAGGACAGTAAGGGATGTTTAGTAAGCTCCTATGTAGTTATTGAAAAAGAAAGTACTCCTATTCCAACCGTAAGTGCACAAACGCTGAGTGCTTCTGCAACTGTTGCTGATTTAAAAGCTACCGGCAGTAATCTAAAATGGTTTACAACACTTACAGGAGGAAATGCTTTAGCGTCATCTGTTTCACTGCAAACAGGTAAATATTATGTTTCTCAAACAATTAACGGGTGCGAAAGTGTAAGAGCTGCTGTTGATATAACTATTCTACCTGCATCATATGGAGAAATACCAACAAATGGTTTGGTTGCTTATTACACATTTAATGGAAATGCAAATGATACAAGCGGAAATGGATTTAATGGAAATGCTGTAAGTACAAATCTGGCATCTGACCGATTTGGAAACAGCAATAGCGCCTATAGTTTTAATGGAGCCGGCAGTTATATTGATGCTCCTATTGCCAATATTCCTCAAGGCAATGCTGCAAGAACAATTTCTGGCTGGTTTAAAACAAATACTCCAAATCCAGGTGAAAATGGAGATGTATGTATTTTTAATTATGGCGCGTTATCAAGATTACAAAGATTTGGACTTACTGTTTATTCAAAAGGTTATCTTGAAACTTCAACCGGACCAAATGCCATAGGCGATGATTTTTATGTAAACAACTTTAATTACTTAAGTAATGACTGGTATTTTTTTACACTTACCTATAACGGAACCAAAGTATCTTTATATGTAAATGGTGTATTTGTTTCAGAAAAAAATGCTGCCTTAAATACTACGAACAATCTTTTTAGAATAGGAAAACGAATTTCAGGAGATACAACTAATGAGTATTTTAAAGGACAAATCGATGATATTGGTATCTGGAATCGTGTTTTGACTCCGGAAGAAATTGCGGCTATGTATACCCCTGGTGAGCAGCCTGCTTATACTTTAATTCCAGATCCGAGTTTTGAACAAAAATTGATCAATTTAGGAATTGATTCCGGAGTTGTAGATGGAAAAGTCCGTACTTCAGATATCGCTTCAGTGGAATCTCTTGATGTGTCTTCTTCTTCTATTTCAGATTTAACTGGAATACAAGACTTCATATCATTAACTAATTTGAATTGTGGTCAAAATAATCTGAAAGCATTAAACGTAAGTAATAATACTGCTTTGACAGTTTTAGATTGTAATAACAACCAGATTGCATACTTAGATGTAAGCAATAATCTCGCCTTAACTGACTTAGCTTGCTACTCAAATAAATTAACCTCTTTGGATGTTAAAAAAAATACAGCTTTAACAAAATTAGATTCTGGTTCAAACCAATATACTTCATTGGATGTAAGCCATAATACAGCTTTAACATTTTTGGGATGTAATACCAGCCAATTAACTACTATAGATGTAAGCAATAATACCGCTTTAAAACTTCTGGATTGCCGTGAAAATAAAATCACCTCCTTGGATGTTTCTAAAATAACTACATTAACAGAGTTGTATTGTCAGTCTAATGAATTAAAAGATTTAGATATAAGTAAAAACAAAGTTTTAGAATTTTTAAATTGTTCAAAAAATCAACTAACCACTTTGGATATTAGCACAAATACTGCCTTAGTTGGTTTATTCCCTAATTATAATCAATTAATAAATCTAAATTTAAAGAATGGAAACAATGATAAACTTATATATCTAAATTTTAAAAACAACCCTAATTTAACTTGTATTCAGGTTGATGATGTGGCCTTTGCTAATGCAAACTGGACAGATAAAAAAGATGCCGGCGCTGCGTTTAATGTTAAATGCGATAATTATACTTTAATTCCAGATGTTAATTTTGAAAACAGGCTGATCGCTTTGGGTTATGATTCTGGTAGTGCAGATGGAAAAGTACTTACTGCTAATATTTCAAACATTACAAGCTTGAATGTGTCTTCAAAAAGTATTTCTGATTTAAGCGGGATACAAGATTTTAAATCTCTTACTACTTTAAATTGTGCAAAAAATAATCTTACATCATTAAATCTTTCAAATAATAAAAATCTTAAAACTTTATATTGTGAACAAAATCAGCTGACTGCTTTAGATCTTAGTAATAATGTTAGTTTGATAACAGTAGAATGCAGTTACAATAAATTGCAAAATGTAAACATTTCAAAAAATCTGGTTTTAAAGAATTTATACTGCATAAATAACCAGTTAACAAATATTGATGTAACTAATAACACTGCATTAGAACAATTCTATTGTTTTGGCAACCAGCTAACTTCATTAAATGTTAGTAAAAATTTAAACTTACTTGGATTAGAATGCGGATTGAACAAATTAACAACTCTTGATGTATCGAACAATACTTTAATGTATTATTTAGAGTGTTATTCTAATCAATTAACTAGTCTTAATGTTACTAAAAATATTGCATTATTCCATCTTAACTTTTTTAATAATCAGTTAACTTCGATAGACTTATCTAATAATCCTCTTTTAAAAGAATTGTATTGTTTAAACAATCAGCTCACAAGTCTTGACCTATCAAAAAATAATGCACTTACTAATTTAGACTGTAAAAACAATAAGCTGACAGCATTAAATTTAAAAAATGGAAATAACACATTATTAGCAACTATTGATTTAAATTTTACGCAAAATCCTGATTTAACTTGTATTCAGGTTGACAATGCTGCATATTCTAATACAAATTGGCCGGCAGCAAAAGATGCTGCAGCATCTTTCAGTGAAAACTGTGGTTCTATTTCAATTCCAGATTCAAATTTTGAACAAAAATTAGTTGATTTAGGAATAGATACTGATGGTTTAAACGGAAAAATTACGATTGCAGATGCAAGTGCTGTGACTATTTTAAATCTTTCAAACAGTAATATTAAAGATCTAACTGGGATTGAATATTTTACCTCTTTAACTTATTTAGATGTAAGCAATAATCAATTGACAACTTTAGATGTAAGTAAAAATATTCTATTAGAAACATTAAATGCTTCTTCAAATCAGCTTACTATATTAGATTTATCTAAAAATACTAAACTTAGAATTGTGTATGTAGTTAATAATCCTTTGGTTTCATTAAATCTGCGAAACGGAAACAATACAAACTTTATTCTGCCGCCAAATACCGGAAAAAAATCAGTTTCTGGATTGTACACTTCCTTTTTAGGGCTTAAAACTCTGGGTTGTATTCAGGTTGATGATGAAAGTTATTCAAATGCAAATTGGTCAAATATCAAAGAATCGACTACAACTTATTCTAATACTTGTAAGACACTGGGTGTTCCTGAATCTGCTCTTAAAAATGTTGTTATACATCCTAACCCAACCAAAGGAGAATTACATATTCAAAATGTAAACCTTGAAAAAGCAAACGTTTATAATGTTTTAGGACAGCTTGTAAAATCATTTACATTAAATTCAAATAATACAGATAACACAATCAATTTATCTGGATTGCCAAAAGGAGTTTACTATGTGTATTTAATCAATCAGGATGCCGCTTCGGCTAAAAAAGTGATTGTAGAATAAATCAAAAAATATCTTGTAAAAATCCCTTTTTCATTTAATGAAGAAGGGATTTTTTTATTTACTAATATCTGTTTTAGAATTCTCAAATAATATAAATAAAAGAAGCTCTGCTTTACGGTTTCCCGTAAGGAATATCCGTTTAAATTTTGTACAATTGCGCGACCTAACCATAAATTCAATCTATGAAAACAAAACTACTCTTATTGCTATTATTAGCAAGCTTTTCTATTCATGCCCAACAATACACTTCTATTCCTGATGTGAATTTTGAAAACAAGCTGATTAGCCTGGGTATCGATTCTGGTGCTCCCGATGGGAGGGTTCTAACATCCAATGTAGCTTCTATAATTTATTTATATGTTGATACAAGTTCGATTACAGACCTCACCGGTATTGAAGATTTTATATCTTTAAAAGAGTTAAAGTGTTCCTCAAATCGATTGACACAGTTAAATCTGTCTAAAAACAGAGCTTTAACCTCTTTAGAATGCAGTAACAATCTATTAACTGCATTGGACATATCCAATAATCCATTACTGCTGAAATTAGACTGCTCTCAAAATAAACTTACAGCACTTGATTTTTCTAATAACACGGCACTTAAAACTATTTATTGCTCCAGTAATCAACTTACAGCGTTAAATGTTTCTAAGCAGTTAATGCTGGAGCAATTTTTTTGTTATACCAATAAAATCGAAATTCTTGATTTGTCTTCTAATGTGAATTTGTCTGGCTTAGCATGTCACACTAATCTGCTAAAGAATCTTGACCTAAGCAAAAATACTAAAGTCCATTATGTACAAGCTCATAACAATCCTTTAATCAGTTTCAATATCCAAAATGGTACAAACTATTTGTTTGATGCACCTCTTTCTACATTAACCTTCAACAGTCCAAATCTAAAATGTGTTCAGGTTGATAATGTCGAAGAAGCAAATGTTCGCTGGGCCAGTGTAAAAGGAGATGTACAATACAGTACATATTGTTCTCCATATACGACAATTCCTGATATCAATTTTGAAAAAAAACTAATTGCTTTGGGTATTGACAAGGATGGTGAAAATGGTAAAGTTCTAACAGCAGATATTACCTCTATAACTTCTCTTAATGTATCAAATAGTTCCATTTCTGATCTGACTGGCATTCAAGACTTTCACAATTTGACCAATTTATCCTGTGACGGAAACCTACTTGTCACTCTGGATATTACCAAAAACGTTTATTTAACAGATTTAAACTGTAATCAAAATAAAATAACAGCTCTAAATCTGTCTAATAATAGAGCCCTAAAAACGCTATACTGCTCTTCCAATCAATTGACAAAAATTGACTTGTCTTATAATAGTTCTTTGCAGGTTTTGGACATCAGCCAAAATAAACTTGATAAGTTAGAAGTAAACCACAATGGAGCATTAACTTCTTTAAAATTAGATGAAAATTTAATAACAAGTTTAGATTTATTAAACAATAGAGCATTAACAACTTTATCTTTAGAGAAAAATAAATTAGCAATTTTAAATCTTACTAATAATACTTTACTTACCAATGCAGTCTCTTTTAAATCAAATCCAGAATTGTATTGCGTTCAGGTTAGTGACTTAGCATTTGCAAACACAAATTGGTTCGATAAAAAAGACCCAATGACATCATTTTCGTCAACTGCTTGTTTACTCTTAGAATATTTTACCTTAATTCCCGATAGTAATTTCGAAAACAAACTGATTAGTTTGGGTATAGAATCAGGAACTGCCGATGGAAAAATTTTAACTTCTAAAGTAGCTTCTTTGACTTCTCTGAATGTATCACAAAGCTCCATTTCAAATCTTACCGGAATTGAAGCTTTTGTTGCTTTAAAAACTTTAAATTGTTCGAACAATCGACTGACTCAATTAAATGTGTCTAAAAACACTTTACTAACCTCTTTAGAATGCAATAATAATCAGTTAACCGCACTGAATCTGTCTAATAATTCAGCGTTACTGACATTGGAAGTTTCTAACAATAATATATTTGGACTTGATTTTTCTAATAACACAGCACTTAAATCCATTAGATGCTACAACAATTTTATTTCTAATATAAATGTTTCTAAACAATTAGCATTAGAAAGTCTGGATTTTGGTTATAACAGAGTACAAAATATCGACCTGTCTTTCAATGTAAATCTGCAGTCTCTGCTCTGTAATGCTAATAGCTTACAAAGTCTTGATTTAAGTAAAAATAACAAATTGACTACTATGGTTGCCAATATTAACAGCCTAAGTAGTTTAAATATCAAAAATGGAGCAAATAATCTATTCTATAATTCCGGTTCCCTCATACGCTTTGATAATAATGATTATCTGGCATGTATTCAGGTCGACAATGTAGAAGAAGCAAATGCACGCTGGTCAAACCAAAAAAACCCAAAAGCAAGTTTTAGTACAGATTGCAGACCTTATACTTTAATTCCTGATCTCAATTTTGAAAATAAATTAATTAGTTTAGGAATCGACTCAGGATCTCCAGATGGAAAAGTTTTAACCACAAATATTGCTTCTATAGCTAACTTAGACCTTACAGATTCTTCTATTAAAGACCTAACGGGAATTGAAGATTTTAGAGAATTAACAGGACTCTATGCAAATAAAAATCAAATAACAACATTAGATCTTTCTTCAAATCCAAAATTAACCTCATTACTTGTTAGAGAAAATAAATTGGAAAATGTAAATGTTAGAGAAAATACTCAATTAACCAATTTATCAATTGGAAAAAATAAATTAACGACACTAGATCTAAGTCAAAATACAAAATTAACTTCTTTAAATGCAGAGTATAACAACTTAACAACTTTAGACTTATCTAACAACAAACTGTTATATGTTACAAATCTTACATATAATCAATTAACAACTTTAGATTTATCTAAAAATACTATTCTGGAATATCTGCAATGTGGTAATAACAAATTGACAAGTTTAAACATCAAAAATGCTTCGATTCTCTCTATGTTAGAATGTCAGCAAAATTTATTGACTTCCTTAGATTTATCAGACAATATTGCTTTAAGAAATTTGATCTGTTCAAAAAATGCTTTAACAAGTCTTAATACTGCAAATAATATACAATTAGGTTCTATAGATTGTTCTGAAAACAATCTTACCTCTCTTGATCTTTTAAAGAACATTAACTTATATTCTTTATATTGCGATGTAAATCAATTGACAGCTTTAAATGTATCAAAAAACATATTGCTCTCATCCTTAAGTGTTTACGGCAATTCTTTGACAACTCTTGATGTTTCAAAAAATACTGAATTGAATACTTTTTATTGTTATTCTAATCTATTAACAAGCATTGATATTTCTAGCAATACGAAAATAACTCGTTTACAGGTCGATCTAAACAACTTAACATCATTGAATCTAAAAAACGGAAATAACACTATATTAGACCGCAAGTATACAAATTTCAACAATAACCCAGATTTAACTTGTATCCTTGTTGATGACGTTACTTATTCTAATGCAAATTGGGCACATCTAAAAGATGCAGCAGCAAAATACAGTCTAGATTGTTCTATTGAATTTGTTCAAATCTCAGATTCAAATTTTGAACAAAAACTAATTGATTTAGGAATAGATACTGATGGTTTAAACGGAAAAATTACGATTGCAGATGCAAGTGCTGTTACTACTTTAGATCTTTCAAACAGCAGTATTAAAGATCTAACAGGGATTGAATATTTTACCTCTTTAACCTATTTAGATGTCAGCAGTAACCAATTGACAACTTTAAATGTAAGCAAGAATATTAAATTAGAAACATTAAACGCTTCTTCAAATCAGCTTACCACGATAGATTTATCAAATAATACTAAGCTCAGAATTGTGTATGTAGTTAACAATCCACTGGTTTCATTAAATCTGCGAAACGGAAACAATGCAAACTTTATTCTGCCATCAAATACTGGTAAATCTGCATCTGGTTTATACACTACATTTTTAGGACTTAAAACTCTTGGCTGTATACAAGTTGATAATGAGGCTTATTCGAACGCAAATTGGTCAAACATCAAAGAATCAACTACCACCTATTCAAATACTTGTAAGACTCTAAGTGTTCCAGAATCTGCTATTAATAATGTTGTTATACATCCAAACCCAACCAAAGGCGAATTAAACATTAAAAATGTAAACCTGGAAAAAGCAAATGTTTATAATGTTTTAGGACAGCTTGTAAAATCATTTACACTAAACTCAAATAACACAGATAACACAATCAATTTATCTGGATTACCAAAAGGAGTTTACTATGTGTATTTAATCAATCAGGATACAGCTTCGGCTAAAAAAGTGATTGTAGAATAAAAATTAGAATTTAGTTAAACTAAAAATCCCATTTTCATAATTATTTGAAAATGGGATTTTTTATATCTTAAACTTTTTTCTACAGAATATCTTCGCAAGTGAAAACGTCTTTTAATCGAACGCCTTTTTCAGTATGCTCAACCGTTATAATTTGATTATGAGCATCATGTTCCAGAAACAAATAATAATTATTATCTGCAGCTGAATTTAAAAATTTTGCTTTTTCATCTAAAGTCAAAAGCGGTCTTGTATCATATCCCATTACATATGGAAGCGGAATATGTCCGGCTGTTGCTAATAAATCGGCACAAAAAACAATTGTTTTATCCTGATATTGAATATGCGGAATCATCTGTTTTTCGGTATGTCCGTCTGCATAAAAAATTCCAAAACCCAATTCTTTTGAAAAACCAAAATCGCTTTCAGGTCTTTCAATAAAATTCAATTGGCCGCTTTCCTGCATTGGGATAATATTCTCTGTTAAAAATGAAGCTTTTTCACGGGCATTAGGTTTTACTGCCCATTGCCAGTGATTTTCATTTGTCCAAAATTTTGCATTTTTGAAAGCCGGTTCATAAAAAGTCTTATCAGAATTCCACTGAACGCTTCCTCCGCAATGATCAAAATGCAAATGTGTCATAAAAACATCCGTAATATCATCTCGGTTAAAACCATATTCTGCCAGCGATTTATCTATTGAATGTGATCCCCAAAGTGAGTAATATCCGAAGAATTTTTCAGACTGCTTATCTCCCATTCCGGTATCAATTAAAATCAATCTGTTTCCGTCTTCAATTAACAAACATCTCGCGGCTATATCTATCAGATTATTTGAATCTGCCGGATTAGTTTTATTCCAAATTGTTTTAGGCACAACACCAAACATAGCGCCGCCATCTAATTTAAAATTTCCGGATTCTATTGGGTAAAGTTTCATGAGTATAAATATCTAATAAGAAAACAAAGCTAGGAAATCCAATTTCGTTATGCTAAAATTCTATTTAAAAACTCAAAACAGCCATTACTCTAAAGTAACAGAAGCACTTCCCATTATTTCCTGCTTGTCAAAAAAGTTAACAAAGTAAGTTCCCTTTTTAAATTCATTTCCATCAGAATTTAAAACGCCATAGGCATTTAGGGGTTTTCCCTGAAAATCTACAGCAACGATAAAACTGTAAACCAAAGCTTTATCATTTTCAAATTCGATTAATTTATTCTCCCCTAAAACTGTATTTTTTTGATCTAAAACCTGAATGTAGAACACTCTTTTTCCGGTTTTTGCAATTGAATTTCCATTAACAGAAAAACTTACTTTTAATTTTTGAGCATTTCTGGCTTTTTCAGTTTCAAGTTCTTTTCCTGATTTTTTTTCGCGAAATGCTGCTACTTTAAAATTACTGAGAGAAAGTTTCGCAGCATCTTTTATCGCTAATTCTAATTTTTTTTGATGTAATAAGAGTGTATCATTTTCTGTTTTCTGCTTATACATTACCACATTTTGGCTTTCGATTTCAGTAAGTAGACTTTTATTCTGAGATTTTAAATTTTTAATTTCTACAATTTTGGCTGCTAACGCCGTTTTTAAATCTAAAAGCTGTTTTCTGTAAATTTGTATTTGAACAATCGAAGGATTTTTAGAAACTTTTATAATTTCCATTAAATTTTGAACATTTTTACGTTCAAGTTCTAATTGCTCAGATAACGATGTTTTTTCAAGAAGTGCTACATCGTATTCTAATTTTAAAATATTTAAAGAATCCAGTATGCTTTTTTGTGCGATTGTTTCATTACTGGGTCCGGTAAGTTCAGACTTTTTGGTGATTATTTTAGCCTTCTCTGCACTTTCTTTTAGTTCATTACTAAACAAAAAAAATGTAGCTCCTATTCCTAAAATAAAAAATATAGCTAAAAATGCTCTTAACCATTCATTAGTGTAGTTTTTCTTCATGATTCGTCACAATTTCTTGTAAAAATAATATTATTTTATTCGACAAAACAAGTAGAAATACTGTTTTTTATCATTTAACGATAACTTAATCATCATAATATCAGTATTTTACATAAAAATAAAGCTTTTCTTTCAAAACATTTAATTGTTGTAAAATAAAAGAGACTTCAATTGATTTCTTTTTCGCAAAATAACTTCTATCTATTTTAACATTTGTTATAATAATGTGAACCGTTATGGAAAAAGGTTTTTAAGTCGTATCTTTGCAGACAATTTCATTTGAACATTGAAATTGGCATTTAAATTTTCTGTAATAATTTGATTATTATCGAAATGCAAATTAAAATGATCTTTTAAAAACAAATACCATAAACAATGATAAAGGTTTCTGATACAGCCAAAAAGAAAATCATCGATTTGATGACTGATGATGGTTTTGATGCCGCAAGCGACTACGTAAGAGTCGGCGTTAAAAGCGGTGGATGCTCTGGTTTGTCTTATGATTTAAAGTTTGACAAAACCAAAGGAGAAGATGATAAAATATTCGTAGATAACGACATACAAATTGCAGTTGAAAAAAAATCATTTCTATATTTAGCCGGAACAATTTTAGAATTCTCTGGCGGATTAAACGGAAAAGGATTTGTTTTCAATAATCCAAATGCAAGCAGAACTTGTGGCTGCGGTGAATCATTTTCACTATAAATAATAGAGAATACCAAGACTAATAAAGATTAATTCTTTGAAATTTCTGAATTAAATCTTTGAATCTTTAAAATCAACAATGAGCAAATACACAGAAGACGATTTAAAAATCGAACTGGAAACTAAAGAATATGAGTACGGATTTTATACCAATATTGAATCCGAAACTTTCCCTATTGGCTTAAACGAAGAAATTGTAAGAGCTATTTCGCTTAAAAAAGAAGAACCTGAATGGATGACCGAATGGCGCATCGAGGCTTTCCGTGCCTGGAAAGAAATGATCGAGCCAGAATGGGCAAACGTACAATACGAAAAACCAGATTTTCAGGCAATCTCTTATTATTCAGCTCCAAAACAAGTAGATCCTAATAAAACGCTGGATGATGTTGATCCGGAATTATTAGAGATGTACAAAAAACTGGGGATTTCTGTTGATGAGCAAAAAAAGATGAACAATGTCGCTATGGATATTGTTGTCGATTCTGTTTCAGTAGCAACGACTTTCAAGAAAACACTGGCTGAAAAAGGAATTATTTTCTGCCCGATTTCTGAAGCAATTAAAGAACATCCAGAATTAGTAAAAAAATATTTAGGTACTGTTGTTCCTCAAAAAGACAACTTCTACGCAGCATTAAACTCAGCAGTTTTCTCTGATGGAAGTTTCTGTTATATTCCAAAAGGTGTTAAATGTCCAATGGAACTTTCAACTTATTTTAGAATCAATCAGGCAGGAACTGGGCAATTCGAAAGAACGCTGGTTATTGCCGATGAAGGAAGTTATGTTTCTTACCTTGAAGGATGTACTGCCCCAAGCCGTGACGAAAATCAATTACACGCTGCTGTAGTTGAATTAATCGCTCTTGACGATGCAGAAATTAAATATTCTACAGTTCAAAACTGGTTCCCAGGAAACAAAGAAGGAAAAGGTGGTGTTTACAACTTCGTAACCAAAAGAGGTTTATGCGAAACTAACGCTAAAATTTCTTGGACACAAGTTGAAACAGGTTCTGCCGTGACTTGGAAATATCCTTCATGTGTACTTAAGGGAGACAATTCAGTAGGAGAATTTTATTCTATTGCTGTTACTAATAATTTCCAACAAGCAGATACTGGAACAAAAATGATCCATTTAGGTAAAAACACTAAATCGACTATTATTTCTAAAGGTATTTCGGCTGGAAAATCACAAAACAGCTACCGTGGTTTAGTGCAGATTTCTCCAAGAGCAGAAAACGCAAGAAACTTTTCGCAATGCGATTCATTGTTAATGGGTAACAATTGCGGAGCACATACTTTCCCATATATCGAAAGTAAAAATCCAACAGCAAAAATCGAGCACGAAGCAACTACAAGTAAAATTGGAGAAGACCAAGTATTTTACTGTAACCAAAGAGGTATCCCGACTGAAAAAGCGATTGCCTTAATTGTAAACGGTTTCAGTAAAGATGTATTGAACAAACTTCCAATGGAATTTGCGGTTGAAGCGCAAAAATTATTAGAGATTTCTTTAGAAGGTTCTGTAGGATAATTTGAAGATGGAAAATAAAAAAGTCATCATTTTAGGTTCTTCCAGAAAAAACGGAAATACAACAAAAATTGTAGATGTTCTTTCAAAAGAACACAACATTGATGTAGTTAATTTAAGTGATTATAATATTTCGTATTATGATTACGAAAGCAAAAATATAGACGATGATTTTTTGCCTTTAATTAGAGGAATTATCGAAAAATATGACACTCTTATTTTTGCAACGCCTGTTTATTGGTATAATATGAGCGGGATTTTAAAAGTCTTTTTCGATCGGTTTTCAGATTTAATTCGAATTGAAAAAGAAACAGGAAGAAAGCTGAGAGGAAAGAAAATTGGAGTGATATCAAATTCACACGACAATATAATTGAAGACAGTTTTTACATTCCGTTCAAAAAAACGTCTGATTATTTAGGCATGGAATATTTAGGACATGCGCATTTTAATGCCAATGTTCTAAACCAAACAACAAAAATAGAATTGACATTTATATAAAATAAAAAACAATGTTATCAATAAAAAACCTTCACGCCGCAATTGGTGATAAAGAAATCCTTAAAGGAATTAACATAGAAGTAAAAGCTGGTGAAGTACACGCCATCATGGGACCAAACGGTTCTGGAAAAAGTACGCTTTCTGCTGTTATTGCAGGAAATGAAAATTATGAAGTTACAGATGGAGAGGTTATCCTTGATGGAGAAGATCTTGCAGATTTAGCTCCTGAGGAGAGAGCACACAAAGGTGTTTTCCTTTCTTTTCAATATCCGGTAGAAATTCCTGGAGTTAGTGTAACTAACTTTATGAAAACTGCTATCAACGAAACTCGTAAAGCAAATGGTCAGGAAGAAATGCCTGCAAACGAAATGTTGAAAGTTATTCGTGAGAAATCTGAGTTATTAGAAATCGATCGTAAATTTCTTTCTCGTTCTTTAAACGAAGGTTTTTCTGGAGGAGAGAAAAAAAGAAACGAAATTTTCCAAATGGCAATGTTAGAGCCAAAATTAGCTATCCTTGACGAAACAGATTCTGGTCTTGATATCGATGCTTTAAGAATCGTTGCAAATGGTGTAAACAAATTAAAAAGCGACAAAAACGCAATCATTGTTATCACGCACTACCAGCGTTTGTTAGATTATATCGTTCCTGATTTCGTTCACGTTCTTTACAACGGAAGAATCGTAAAATCTGGCGGAAAAGAATTAGCATACGAATTAGAAGAAAAAGGATACGACTGGATAAAGGCAGAAAACTAATTCTAAGTCGTAAAGTCGAAAGTCGAAAGTCGTAAAGTCGGAAATACAATATGAGTAAGTTCAAATCTTTTGAGGAAATAAATTCTTGGCAAAAATCTCGAATCTTCAATAAGAAAATATATTTGATTACCGAAAATTCTAATTTCAAAAAAGACTTTGATTTTGTTAGACAAATAAGACGCGCATCACTTTCTATATCGTCAAATATAGCAGAAGGTTTTGAGAGAAATACAGACAAAGAGTTTATTTACTTTTTATATGTAGCCAAAGCATCCGCAGGAGAAGTAAGATCTCAATTATATTTAGCTTTTGATTTAGAATATATTATAAAAGAAGAATTTGAAATGCTTTTAGAATCGATAACAGAAATATCGAAACTATTAAGCGGTTTCATTAAATATTTGAGCCCAAAGTCATAAAGTCGAAAGTCATAAAGTCTCAAACTTTATGCTTTAAATTTTTAACCTTTTGGCAAAACAGTCGACAATCCAAAGTCTTTCGACTTTCGACTTTCGACTTTAAGACTAAAAAGAACAATGGATTTAAAAGAAAAATTAGTATCGTCTTTTATGGCTTTTGAAGAGCGTGTCGATGTACATTCAGATTTACATGACATACGCACAAATGCTTTAAAAAACTTCGAAAATAAAGGTTTCCCAACCAAAAAAGAAGAAGCTTGGAAATATACATCGCTAAATGCCATCTTAAAAAATGACTTTACGGTTTTTCCTAAGCAGGAAAATGCAATCGAATTCAATCAGGTAAAAAAATACTTTTTACACGAAATTGATACTTACAAATTAGTATTTATCGATGGCGTTTTCAGTTCGCATTTGTCTTCTACAACGCATGACGGAATCGATGTTTGCTTGATGTCATCGGCATTGACCAAACCAAAATATAAAATGGTTATTGATACCTATTTCAACCAAATTGCAAGTAAAGATGACAGCTTGACCTCATTGAATACTGCTTTTGCAATTGAAGGTGCTTTTATCAATATTCCGAAGAAAAAAGTGGCTGACAAACCAATTGAGATTATGTATTTCTCAACAGGAAATGAAGCTGCATTAATGGTTCAGCCAAGAAATTTGGTTATTGTGGGTGAAAATTCACATGTTCAAATTATCGAGCGTCACCAAAGTTTGAACGAAAATCCAGTTTTAACAAACTCTGTTACTGAGATTTTTGCTCAAAAACGTGCCATTGTTGATTATTATAAAATTCAAAATGATAATAACGAAGCGAATTTAATTGACAACACTTACGTTTCACAACAACAAGAAAGTCACGCTTCTGTTCATACATTCTCATTCGGAGGAAACTTGACACGTAACAATTTAAACTTTTACCACTACGGAGAAAGATTAACAAGTACGTTAAACGGAATTTCGATCTTAAATGACAAACAACACGTTGATCACTATACTTTGGTAAACCACGCACAACCAAACTGCGAAAGTTTCCAAGATTATAAAGGAATTTTTTCTGATCGTTCAACAGGAGTTTTCAACGGAAAAGTTTTGGTAGAAAAAGAAGCTCAAAAAACAAATGCTTTCCAAAAAAGCAACAACATTTTGTTGAGTGATAAAGCTACAATCAACGCAAAACCTCAATTAGAGATTTTCGCTGATGACGTAAAATGTTCTCACGGATGTACAGTTGGACAATTGGATGAAACAGCAATGTTCTACATGCAGTCACGCGGAATCCCGAAAAAAGAAGCTAAAGCTTTATTGATGTACGCATTCTCAAATGCCGTTATCGAAAGCATCAAAATACCTGAATTAAAACAAAGAATTACTAAAATCATTGCTACGAAATTGGGCGTGAATTTAGGATTTGATTTGTAGATATTCTTAACCGCAATCCCGATAGCTATCGGGATTGCGGTTAAACCTATTTCCCAATAGAAGCAATCACTTCTTTCAAAAACCCATTAAAATCAAATCCCGGTTCTTCTTCTCTTACTCCCATTCTCACGATTACCATATCTTTTGACGGAATAATCGCCACCATTTGACCTTGATAACCACTGCAATAAAACATATCTCTAGGAACATCTGGAAATTTCCCTCCAGCGTTTAACCAAAATTGCGCCCCATATTTTCCATCAGAAGTATTTGTTGGAGTTGCAGTATATTTTACCCAACTTTCGTCAAGAATTTGTTCGCCATTCCAGTTTCCTTTATGAAGATATAACAATCCAAATTTTGACCAGTCTCTTGGTGTTGCCCACCCGTAAGACGAACCTACAAAAGTTCCCGACATATCTTGTTCCACAATCATCGAGTTCATTCCGATTTTATCGATTACAGCGCTGTACCAAAAATCAAGATATTCTTGTTGGGTTTTAAACTGTCTTCTTAAAATCAGGGATAATAAATTGGTTGTTCCCGACGAATAATTCCAATGTGTGTTGGGTTTAAATTGTGCTGGTTTATCCAATTGCACTTTACCCATATCTTCGGCCTGAAAAAGCATTTTTGTTGCGTCGCAGATTGTGCTATAATTTTCTTCCCATTCTAAACCAGAATTCATATGAAGTAAATCGTTAAGCGTAATATTTTTACGCTCATCATTTTTCCATTCTACAACTGGAGCAGGTTTATAAATATCAATTTTCCCTTGTTTCGCCAAAACTCCGAAAGCTGAACTTGTGATACTTTTTGTCATTGACCAACCCAGAATTTTACTATCTTTATTAAAACCTGTATCGTATTTTTCGGCAATCAATTTATCTTTATATAAAACTACAACAGCGCGAGTTCTTTTAATTCTTCCACCTGTTTTGTCAAAAGCATTATCAACTGCTTTTTTTAGTTTCGAATAGTCAACATTAGAAAATGAAGTATCTTTTGGTTCATTATCTCCATAAGGAAAAGGAAGATTGTTTTCTAATTTCGTTCTTTTTGGAAGCAGATACGGTTTTGAAACATCAAAATCATCATTAATCAAAGTCGCTCCTAATCCTTCACGATAAATCGCTTTTCTTTCTTTTAACCCATAAACAGAAGAAATGGCATATTTTCCAGCATCATCAATTGAGTTTTTAGCCAAGTCAACCAAATTGATATCATTGTCGGTTTTCTGAATTAAATCCAACGGGCGATTATCTATAAAATGCCCAGACGCAACACTTTTGGCAGAGAAACCTGAAATTAAATCAAGCTTTGGATAAGTCGTAAATCCAAAATATAAAAAAGCAAGAACCACAACAAGCAAAAGTACTTTGAGAAATTTTTTCATGATAGTTAGTTATTTTTAATGCAATATAAATAATTTATGTTCACGATTTTAGAACCCAAATTATAAATCTGTTTCGGATAATTCAGAAAACAGAATTGATTTTTAAGGAATCAGCATTTAAGCCCTGTAACAATGGTATCATAAAAGGAAATTATAGAATTGCTGTATAAACAAATTTAGTTTTAGTACTTTTGTAAATAGATTTTTTCTAAATAAGACATGCTAGATATTCAAAAAATAAGAGCTGATTTCCCGATACTTTCTCAAACTGTAAACGGAAAGCCATTAGTATATTTCGACAACGGAGCTACTTCGCAAAAACCACAAGTTGTGATTGATGCAGAAGTAAAATATTATCAGGAAATCAACGCCAATATTCACCGCGGCGTTCACACTTTGAGCCAGTTAGCAACTGATGCTTACGAGGTTGCTCGCGGAAAAGTAAAAGATCACATCAACGCAAAACATGCTCATGAAGTACTTTTTACTTCGGGAACAACTCACGGAATTAACTTAGTTGCAAACGGATTTGCTTCGATTTTAAAACCAGGCGATGAAGTTGTAGTTTCTTCATTGGAACATCATAGCAACATTGTGCCTTGGCAGATGTTATGCGAAAAAACTGGAGCTGTTTTAAAAGTTATTCCAATTAATGACAATGGAGAATTAATCATTGAGGAATTTGATAAACTGCTTTCTGATAAAACGAAAATTGTTACCGTAAATCATATTTCAAATGCATTGGGTGTAATTAATCCAATCAAATATATTATTGATAAAGCTCACGCAGTTGGCGCTGCAGTTTTAATTGACGGTGCTCAAGCAGTTCCACATTTAAAACCAGATGTTCAGGAATTAGATTGTGATTTTTATGCTTTTTCGGGTCATAAAATGTGCGGTCCAACCGGAACTGGAATTCTTTATGGAAAAGAAGCTTGGTTAAACAAACTTCCTCCTTATCAAGGCGGAGGCGAAATGATTAAAGAAGTTACTTTCGAGAAAACGACTTACGCTGATCTTCCTCATAAATTTGAAGCAGGAACGCCAAATATTGCTGGCGGAATTGTTTTAGGAACTGCAATTGATTATTTAAACGAGATTGGTTTTGATAAAATTCATGAATATGAAAATGAATTGTTAGAACACGCTACAAAACGCCTTAACGAAATTGAAGGTATCCGAATTTACGGAAACACTAAAAATAAAGCTTCTGTAGTTTCGTTTAATATTGATGGAATTCATCCGTATGATGTTGGTTCTATTATAGATAAATTAGGAATTGCCGTTAGAACCGGACACCATTGTGCACAGCCAATTATGAATTTCTTCTGTATTCCGGGAACAATTCGTGCTTCTTTCTCTTTCTATAATACAAAAGAAGAAATCGATCAAATGGTTGATGCTGTTAAGAAAGCACAAACTATGTTAAGCTAAAAAAACAAATTATATGCGAATAGTATCATTATTGCTCCTGACACTTTTTATTGCTACGGGATGCTGCAGTCAAAAAAAAGCAGATATGACATCAACTCAAATTGAATATTCTGCAATGTCCAGAGGTTATTACAAGAGTATTTTAGTACAAGACAAATCTGTTTCTGTTGTTAAACAACGTAACGGTGAAGCTGTTCAAAGCAAGATTGATGACGCAAAATGGAGCGAGATTGTTTCTGCATATTCAAAAGTGAATTTAGACAGTCTTTCTTCCTTAAAAGCGCCAACAGACAAACGTACTTATGATGGTGCTGCAATAGGAAATTTAAAAATAACTAAAGATGGAAAAACATACGAAACACCAGGTTTTGACAATGGTTTTCCACCAAAAGAAATTAAAAAACTAGTAGATTTATTAGTTGATTTTTCTAAAGAATAATTATGACGATAAAAGAAATACAAGACGAAATAATAGACGAATTTTCAATGTTTGATGATTGGATGCAACGTTATGAATACATCATCGAACTAGGAAAAAGTCTTCCGTTAATTAAAGAGGAATACAAAACCGACGATAATTTAATCAAAGGCTGTCAGTCAAAAGTTTGGCTGCAAGGTGAACAAAACGATGATAAAATTGTTTTTACAGCAGACAGTGATGCTATTTTGACCAAAGGAATAATCGCGATTTTAATTCGTGCTTTCTCTAATCAAAAAGCAAAAGATATCTTAGAAGCTGATACTGATTTTATAGACGAGATTGGTTTAAAAGAACATTTATCTGCAACACGTGCCAACGGTTTGGTTTCGATGATAAAAAACATCAAAATGTACGCTTTGGCTTTTGATGCTAAAAACAAAAATTAAATTTTAATTAAACCATTAAGAAATTAAGTTTCATAAAGATGACATGCTTAATTTCCTTAATAGTCAAAAGTAAATTAAGCTTACCGTTTTGACACAAAGCAAAACTTAATTTTCTTAATGTCTTAATGGTAAAAAACAAAAACACTTAGTGTTCAAAAACAAAAAACAATGGAACAAGAAATAGACACAAACGAATTAGGAGAATCAATCGTAAGAGTTTTAAAAGGCATTTACGATCCTGAGATTCCTGTAGATATTTACGAATTAGGATTAATTTATGACGTAATGGTAAACACAGATTACGAAGTAAAAATCCTTATGACACTTACTTCACCAAACTGCCCAGTTGCAGAAAGTTTGCCAAGAGAAGTAGAAGAAAAAGTAAAAACAATCGAAAACATTAAAGATGTTGACGTTGAAATTACTTTCGATCCGCCTTGGAGTAAAGATTTAATGAGCGAAGAAGCTAAATTAGAATTAGGAATGCTTTAAAAAATAGTCATAAAGTTGAAAATCATAAAGTCCAAAGTAAAAGACTTTATGACTTTCGACCTTTGACTTTAAGACTTAAAGAATGGAAGAAATCATCAATAAAGTTGCTAATAGTGCTTTAGAAGTTTTTGATCTTGAGGATTATTATCCAAAAGGTTTGCGTGTGCAGATTGACATTTCGCAATGGCTTTTGGAAGGATTTTTATTGAAAGAAAAAGACTTTAGAGAGCATCTTAAAAATCACGACTGGTCGCAATATCAGGACCAATACGTTGCTGTACACTGCAGTACAGATGCCATTATTCCCGCTTGGGCATTAATTTTAGTTGGCGTTCATTTAGCTCCTTTTGCAAAAAAAGTAGTTAACGGAACTATCGAAGATCTTGATGCAAGTCTTTACGAAGAAATTTTAAGCAAAATAGATTATTCTGTTTACAAAAGTAAACCCGTTATTGTAAAAGGCTGTTCTAGAAAACCAGTTCCAATGCGTGCCTACATTTTGGCTACAAACTATTTACAGCCATTTGCCCGCAGTATTATGTATGGCGAAGCATGTTCTGCAGTACCTTTGTACAAAGAATCTAAGAAATAACCTGCAATTACAAGAGATTATCATTTAGTTTTCCATTCGTTTTTAGTATATTTGGTAATACACTAAACTAAACAACCATGAGAAAGCTGGCGTTATTACTATGCATTTTAGCGAACTTTGCTATTGTTCAGGCACAAAATTCAGAAAAAGAATTAATTCAAAATACAGAAAAAGCCGTAAAAAAAATCAATGATACCATCGAAGAAGAAGGCTGGAAAGCAAAAGGAATTGTATCACTTTTATTAAATCAATCCAGCTTTAATAACTGGATTGCAGGAGGCGAAGATAGTTTCTCCGGAACTTTAGGAATAAACTATGACTTTAACTACAAAAAAGACGATGTAACCTGGGATAATAAAATTCTTGCTTCATACGGTCTTCTACAAACTAAAAATACCGATTTTGGAAAAAAGACTGATGACCGTTTAGAGTTTAATTCAATTGTTGGAAAAAAAGCTTTCGGTGAATGGTATTACTCATTCTTTTTAAACTTTAGAACACAATTTACAACGGGTTATATTTATGGTCAGGATGCCAACGGCAAAGAAATTAGAACCGAGCAGACTAAATTTATGTCTCCTGGATATCTTACCACTGGACCTGGTATTTACTGGTCTAAAGATGAAAACCTGAAAATAAACTTCGCACCGCTGACTTCAAAATTCACTTTTGTAGACAACGCTTATACAAGCGGTATAGATAGGTTTACTGGTCTCCCTTATGTAGATGGTGATTATTTTGGGGTTGACGAAGGCAAAACTATGCGATATGAGCTCGGTTTTTATGCTTCAGTTTATTATAAATTAGCCATTATGACCAATGTAACTGCCGAAAATACGCTGAATTTATATTCTAATTATCTGGAAGATCCTCAAAACGTAGACATCAATTACTCTTTAAATATTGTCATGAAAGTAAACAAGTTTTTGTCGGCTAATTTAGCTTTCCAAGCCATTTATGACGACAATGCTTTTAGAGGTCTTCAAACAAGAGAAGTATTTGGTTTAGGAATCAATTTTGGATTTTAATAAATAAAAAAAGATAAAGCCTCAATTGAATTGAGGCTTTATCTTTTTTTATTCTATAATGATTTAGGTTTTATCTTCACAATTTTATTATCTTTCATGATAACCAACTCACTATTTGATTTTTTTTTGAATTCAATTAACTTGTCATAAACCTGATCCATTGCATCCAAAATTTTAGTTTGTGTTGCTGATCTTTTATATGTTTTCATTGTAGATATTTTTAAGTTTATCGTATTTCATTTCGTTTATTACATCAATTTCAGTATCTAACATTTTTTCTGCAATCAATTCAGGTTTGCCAAATGAATTATCAAAAATCATAACCTCATCAACTATTGGCAAATATATATTAAATAAGTTTGCTATTCCGTTTATATATCTACGTATAATAACATCTTTTTCAATATTGTGGCCTCCTTCCAAAACTCTTGTTTTTACCCTTTCAATAGCAAGTTCAACATCCTGCAGCCAAAAAAATAAAAGAATAACTTTATAACCTTTTTCTTGGGCTAAAGCAATTTTAGATTTATAACTTTTTGTAGCAAGTGTAGTTTCAAAAGCAAATACCTGGCCACTTTCTAAAAGCTCACTTATCCTGTGAAGCATTATTCTACCAGCCTAAAAAGCCACCTTTTCGGGTTGAAATGGGGAAAGACCTTTTGCAATCTCATCTGCATTTACAAATTCTCTGCAATCTAAAACTTCAGGTAATATAGTAAAAGAAGCAGTAGTTTTGCCTGCGCCATTACAGCCTGAAATTATATATAAATTCTTACTCATTACTACAAAGATAAGAATATAACTTCTAATCTAATTTATAAAAAAACGGCTTTTGAAATTTCAAAAGCCGTTTTTATTTTATTCTTCTTCCTTTTCAATAGCATCCTTATAATCAGGATATAAAAAGTTATTATATGGAAATCGGGTAATATGAATCTGACGAACAGCTTCGTAAACCATTTCTCTAAATTCTTCAAAATTTTCCTTTTGAGTTGCCGAGATAAATAATGCTTTATCATGACCTACATTACTCATCCAGGTTTGCTTCCATTCGTCTAGTGTCCAGTGTTTTCTGGTTCTTTCGGTGATTAAATCATCGTCGTCAATTGTAAGGTGTTTGTAAGCATCGATTTTGTTAAAAACCATAATCGTTGGCTTATCATTACTTTTTATTTCCTGTAAAATCTGATTTACAGATTCAATGTGGTCTTCGAAATCAGGATGAGAAATATCTACAACGTGCAAAAGTAAATCAGCTTCACGAACCTCATCAAGTGTACTCTTGAAGGAATCAACCAATTGAGTGGGCAGTTTTCTAATAAATCCAACCGTATCCGAAAGTAAAAACGGCAGGTTTTTAATTACAACTTTTCTAACGGTTGTATCTAAAGTTGCAAACAATTTATTTTCAACAAAGACCTCACTTTTTCCAATAGCATTCATCAAAGTCGATTTTCCAACATTGGTATAACCAACAAGTGCCACACGAACCATTGCACCACGATTGCTACGCTGAATGCTCATTTGTTTATCGATCGTTTTGATTTTCTCTTTCAATAACGAAATACGGTCACGAACAATACGTCTGTCTGTTTCGATTTCAGTTTCACCGGGACCACGCATACCAATTCCCCCTTTTTGACGCTCAAGGTGTGTCCATAAACCAGAAAGTCTTGGCAGTAAATAAATACACTGCGCTAATTCAACCTGTGTCCTTGCATACGAAGTTTCGGCTCTCTGCGCAAAAATATCCAAAATCAAATTGGTTCTGTCAAGGATTTTACAATCGATAATTCTTGAAATATTTTTTTGCTGAGAAGGTGTCAGCTCATCATCAAAAATAACTGTCGATATTTTGTTTTCTTTTACAAAAAGATTGATTTCATCTATTTTTCCCGTTCCGACAAAAGTCTTCGGATTAGGGCGTTCCATTTTCTGCGAAAAACGTTTAATAACTTCTCCGCCAGCGGTAAAAGTTAAAAACTCTAATTCGTCTAAATATTCATTAAGTTTTTCCTCACTCTGATTTTGAGTTACAATACCTACAATGGCTGTTTTCTCAAAATTTATAACTTCTTTCTCTAGCATATCTTAAAATAATCCTGCAAATTTAATCATTTGTAAACTACTACAATTATAGAATTTCAATTTTAAATTCTATAAAAAAATAAACCATTTACAAATCAGGCATTAACTTGACTTATAAATGGTTTAAAGTATAATTTAAAAACAGTGTTATTCGTAAATAAATGTTTTTTCTGTTTTAACGATTCCGTTTTCTTCAATTTGTGAACAAGAAATTGGGAAATTCAATTTGTTGTATTTGTATTTTCTGCTTACTGCTACCAAAGCTGCAGACGAAGGGCTGAAATTTACTTCATTATTATATGAAATCGATTCAAAGGCAAATTCATCTTCATGATATGAGATCATTGGAACAATTACTTTATAATTATCTCCAAAAAGACTTTGAACAATTAATTGATCTACTGATTTTTTATCATCATAAGTATATGATTTAGATATTTTGTCTCCAACCAATCCTTTATGTTTAGATACATTATCATTTACATAAACGTATTCTAATTTTCCAATAATTGCTTTATTTCTATCGCGTGAAGTACGTCTTACAATAATTCCGTTTTCAACCAGATATTCAATATCATCAACTAAATTCTGGTGGTTTGTACTCTTTTTGGTTGTTACTTTTACTCTTGCTCCTTCATAAACGAATGAAACCACTTTTGTAATATAGTTTGGCCCTTCCTGATATTTTTTTACAAACTTGATAATATTGTTATCAGCATCGTAAGTATAATTGATTACTTCTTTCCAGTCACTTCCTACTTTGTCTTTTACTGTCATATCCAACAGGCCGTTTTTGTTGTAATAGAAATGCTGTACAACATCTGAAGTTGTAATCGTTTGAAGTTTACCATCTTTAAAAACCATTGTTTTATTAACAATCTCGCCGTCTTTAGAGTTTTGGTAATTTGTTTTTACAATGTTGATCTGTTTTAGTCTAACGTTGTCCTGACTATGGATCAAGAATGGAAACACCATCATTAAGATGGCAATAAAGTAGGTTTTCATGTTGTTTTTGTATTGATTTGGGATGACCAAAATACAAAATTCTGTCAGAAATCAACAATTATAAGTTTAAAAAAACAAAAAAACATCTTTATAAAACTAAAAATCAAACACTTAAAAACGCGACACTTATTTCTCGCCAAAAATCTTTATATCATCAACCATAAAAGCCCCATTTAGTGTTTTATCTTTCCCTGAACCTACATATCGAAAAGCAATATTTATATTTCCTGAATAGGCCGATAAATCTATTCCGCCAGAACTCATAAATTCACGAGAAGGATTTGAAAGCGTTGGAACTTTTGCTTCAAGTTTTGTCCATTTTGCTTTCGTTACACTCGAACCGTCAAAATTTGTTGACACGTATACTTCCAGCGTATTTAATGGAGAATCTACTTTTAAATCGTGCTGAGCACTTCTAAAAGAAAGCACCGCATTTTTGTAACCTGTTAAATTAATTTTAGGAGAAACCAACCAGGCAATATTTTCTGCAGCTGTTGTACTTGTTGTATTAAATTCGGCATAACCATTTCCGGCATATACCATGCTTTTCCATAATTTTGATGCTTTTTCTACAATGTTGCTCCATCCCGGCAAAGCAAAATTCACATTGTTTTTAACCGATTGGAAGTCTTCTGCAAAAAACGGAATATTTCTTTTTCCATTCATTACAATATCACTTTCATATCGCACCATAAATTGATAATCAGTACCAAATTTTGTTAGAATTCCTTTTACTTTTCCGCTTCCTTCAGGAACAAAATGATCTGCAAATTTTGCATAACTGCTGGTTCTAAAAATAATTTGATTTCCTGTTTTATCTCTCAAATACCAATTTGTTGATCCTCCTACATTATTTGATTCTTCAAAATAATGACGTCCCAATGCTGCTTCGGTAAATTCAACATTATTAAGTTCTATTAGAGTATTTAATTTATTATCTGAAAGTGCTTCTTCTACAGAAAGAGATTGTAATAATTCATTTTCATCAATGATTGTACATGATGCATTTAAAACATTCTTGTATTCATTTTGAGAAATCCTTCCTACTGTTGGATCACCCGCATTACTCACATATAAACTTCCAATTCTTAATCCACCATAATACAAATCTGTGAATTGATTTTTAAGTTTCACATATACTTTATTCCCAACTCGATAATCAATATATGTATTTGAAGCATCTACAGGAACACTAAAACCAATTGCAGGATTATTTGCTGAGGCTTTTGTCTGAAGTGATATGCTTTTGAAAAAATTCCCTCCTTCATCACTTGAAACAACGTAGGCTTCAATTATGTCATCATATAAATATTGTTTTGCTGTATTTGCCGAAAGTTCATAAACCTTTTCAACTGTTTTATTGACTTTAAAATCCGGCTGCGTACAGCCTAATACTGGTGTTTCTATTTCATTATTACAGCTGCAGACAGACAATAATGCTATTCCAAAAAATAAATTTAAAACGATGTTTTTCATAACAAATTAAAATTTCGGTTTATAAACCGATAGTAAGATTTAAAAAATAAGTTCTTCCGTAACCGTAATAATATTTGGGTCCAAATGAAGGTGTTCCGCTTGATACATCTTGGTTTAAAGCTCTAAAATTGGCATTTCTCGCCTGTTCAAAGCCACCGGTTTTATATATTGCATTCAAAACATTATTAACGCTGGCAAAAAGACCAATGTACTTTTTATGAACTCTCCATGATTTTCCTCCATTGATATTTAATAAGGTTACAGGGTCAAATTTTTCTTGTTTCAACAATTCATTTCCTCTTTCAGAAGATGCTTCAGGAAAAGGAAATCCGTTTGCCGGATTAATGTAAAATTGAGAGGTTCTGGAAATAGGCGAAACATCAATATAATTATCTGTCAAATAGTTAATATTGGTTCCAATCCACCAAAATTTAGGGTCACGGTATTCCAACCCCAACGAAAGTGCATTTTGCGGTGTTCCGGACTGTTTGTAGTTTTTAAGATAAGCTTTGCCAAAATCAAAAGTAGTCTGTACTCCATCTTTTGATGCATTTGCATCATTTGTAATCGAAACATTTGGATTGCTGTTGTAAATATAATTTCCGTAAGCAGCACTTAAAGTTGATTTTAAAGTAGATGTAATCTGATATTCAAAACTCAATTCTGCACCAGTATTTTTCTTGTCCAATTTTGTCAAAGTCTGACTTACAAAAGCGTCTGTTGGATCATATCCGGCTCCGTTATCAAAAATTCCTTCGGCATAGAAAAAAGACGTTTTTGAAGAATTTTTAATTAAAGTGTAATAAGCCGTTAACCTTAATTTAAGTTTTGGAGAACTATAGACATAATTCGCCTCAGCGCTGGTAACATTTTCACTTTCAATTCCATTTACTACATTATTATTTAAGCGTGAATTTGCAAATGTATTTCGAAGTGAAGGCGCTCTTGTTAAATGTGCTGCATTAAAAAACAGCCATTGTTTACCTGAAACCTTATAGACGAATCCGCCTTTAAAGCCAAAATTCTCAAAGTTTACTTTTTCACTTTTCCCTAAAGATGCTGTTGGATAAAGTCCGTTTTGGTATAAACCTTCTCTTTGATAATTTGACATTGAATAAGATTGAGCCAAATAAAATTCGGTTTTATTATATGAAAATTTAAACTGTGTAAAAACATCAATTGTATTGGCTGAAAAATTATAATTGTAACCGTAAATATCTCCTTCTTTTACCTGTCTGTTTGGATTTTGTAAATCAGATTGAGAAAGGTCTCCTTTATAAAACGGATCAATATCTTCGAAATATTTTCCGCCAAGAAGATCCAGTAAGTATTGAAAATTATGTGATTTTAAATTTCGATACATAACTCCTCCATCAAAAGAAATATTTGGAGTAAGCTGCGTATTTAAGTTAGAATTTACTGCAAAAGTTTTATCATCGGTTCTGTCTTCATATAAAACATAATGACTCTGCGAAGGTTCGTAACCGTTTTGACCTGATTTTTGATTGGCCAGATACATGGCGTTCCAATCAATTTGGGAATTGGCTAAAAATGTCGTTCTGCTTTTGTCTGCATTTTCATAATCCGGAGTAAAGTCTCCAGAAAATTCACCTTTGTCTTTTCCATAAAGTGAACTAAAATAACTTGGCATTTTTCGATAGTAAACCGGATCTGGACTGTCAGCATTTTGATAATCAATATTGCTGTTTCCAACTTTTCCAAATTGATACATTACACCTGAATTCAGCTTTGTTTTCTCATCTATTTTAAAATAGTGATTCAGCATAAACAAAGGCTCTTCTACCTTTTTTACTCTTGCATTTCGTCTTTTTCCGTTCTGAAACCCCCAGTATGAATTGTACTTTTCTCCCATCAAAGCTGTCACTTCGTTTGTATTTGGAGAATTTTTTCCACGTGAATTCGGCGTGTAAAATCCGGTAAAATTGATTGAATGTTTGCTATTTAGTTTCTTTTCAACAGTCATAAAAAAGGAATCGGCATCGAAATTTGTTCCTTCAAAGTAACCTTCGTCTGCCCATCTTTTACCGGCAGAAACCACATAAGCCCAGCCCGAAGTACTCATTCCTGAAGCATACGTTCCTATAGCACGCAGAGTGTAAGAGGCATTACTTCCTGAAAAGGTAAGCTGTGTACCTTTTCGATATAAAGAAGCTTGTGTAAATATTTGCTGTGTTCCTAAAACACCGCCAAAAGTATAATTGGATGCTGCATTTCCAACTGAAAATTCCTGATTACGAAGTACATTATTTAATCCGCCCCAATTGTTCCATTGTGGTCTGCCATCGTAGATTTTATTCATGGTCATACCGTTGAGCATCATCGTTCCGTTCTCGCTGTCGAGACCGCGCATTCTAAATCGGGCCTGACCCCAGTTAAATGCCGACGCCTGCATAAAAGCATCTCTTGAAGACTGCAATAAACCCGATGTCATTTCTGAAGAGCTGTTATCATCAGAAAAATCATTATCTGACAAAGTAATCAAGGCAGCAGGAACTTCATCTGTATAAGTATCTTCTAATTGCAAAATACCAAGATTTATATTTTCTCCTGAATTGTATTGAAGTTTTAAAAGTAAATCTTTGTACCCCTGACTTCTCAGCAAAAGCAGTTTTTCTTTAGTTGGAAATACATGAAGCTCAAATTTTCCTTTTTTGGAAGTAAGCTGCATTACTGCTGTATTCTGTATAGTTACCACTACATTTTCCAGCGGATTTTGTGTGCGGGCGTCAATAACAATTCCCGTCACTGTTATTTCCTGCTGTGCAAATGCCAGATTAAAAGACCATAAAATAAGGAAGACTGCGTATTTTTTTACCATTAAAATTCCAATTAACTTTCAAAATTGTTTTCGGATATTCATCCTATTCAAAAGATAAAATTGGTTTTTGGAAAAAGTTTTGTCTCGTTTATAATACAAACGATAGAAGTTTCAAATATAGATAAATTATTGTAAAAGAAAATAAATTCTTACAAAAAGAATTTATTATAGACTTTTAGAATAAAAAAAATGCAGAGTAAATCAGTTTAATCCGTTAAATCTGCGGTCAATAAATTAAGCAGATGTTCTAATTTTAGAAACCATAAAAGCGATTAGAACACCAAAGATTCCGATAAAAGCAAAAGAAAACTGAAGCCCAAAGTTTTGTGCAATGTGCCCAATTACAGGCGGCCCCATTAAAAACCCTAAGAAACTTACGCTTGAAACTATTGTTAAAGCTTCGCCTGCCGGAACTGTTGGATTTTTCCCTGCCAGACTGTAAACGGTTGGCACAATAGTCGCAACGCCCAGACCCACAGCCATAAATGCAATTGTACAAGGAATAATATAAGGTAGAAAAACTGCTGTGAAAAGTCCGGCAGAAATCATAACGCCGCTAATCTGCATAACACGTTCGCGCCCAAATTTATTGATTAAGCCGTCGCCCAAAAATCTTCCGCCGGCCATCATAATCATAAATGAAGTATATCCTAAAACTACTAAAGGTCCCGGAGCCTGTACAATATCTTTAAAATAAACCCCGCTCCAGTCAAACATTACGCCTTCGCTGGCCATACTGCAAAAACCAATAACACCCAGCCAGATTAAAGCGCTGTCTGGTTTGGTAAACATTTTTTTCTTTTCTGTACTATGTTTGATTTTTTCTTTGGCTCTAATTAAAAATTTAAAGTTAAAAGCAATCATCAAAAGCACTATTCCGCCCACAATAAGGAAATGATGTAAAGGAGATAATTTTAAAGCCAGCATTCCTAAACCAACTAATGCTCCTGTAAATCCGGCAAAACTCCACATTCCGTGAAAAGAAGACATGATTGTTTTTTTGAAAAGCACTTCGGTGTAAACGCCTTGTGTGTTTACGGCAATATTTGCCAGATTTCCGAATAATCCAAACAAGAATAATCCAATTGATAACTGCAGACCAGTTGTAGCCAAACCTAAATTTGCCAGACACAAAACATACATTATTAAGGAGAAAATCAAAATACGATGACTTCCAAATTTTGTTACCATTTTTCCCGAAAAGGGCATTACAATTAATTGTCCCATTGGCAGGGCAAAAAGTATAGAACCCAAATCGCCTTCGGTTAAATGTAAAGCAGTTTTGATATCCGGAATTCTGCTTGCCCAGGTTGCAAAACTTAATCCCATTCCAAAATAAAACATTCCAACAGCAAAACGAATTCTGTTTAGATAAGATGCTTTTGCTTCTCTAAAAACTTTCTTGATTTTTCCTTTTGTCTGAAAAAGTTGTAACGGATTGAAGTTTATCAAAATAGTGTATTTACGGGATTATGTTATAAAATTACAAAAAAGCAGCATATTTACTTAAAAGTACAAATTGTTCGATTATTTACAACGTTATTGTTTATAAATTGCTTGGTTTTGCACGCAGACTTTGACAAATTTTGCACGCAGATTTAGCAGATTAAACGGGTTTACGCAGATGCTATTTTTATTTTGTGCATAAAAAAAGACGCACTATGGTGCGTCTCTACGATTGTTTGTTATTTATCAACACAAATTATAAATCAAACCAGTGTAAACCTGTTCAATCTGTAAAATTTGCGGGCTATAATCGTTACAGATTAATTACAGTACGCTGCGCGTTACTTGCAATGGCCGCTTCGATAATCTGCATTACTTTTACGCCGTCTTGTGCAGTAACAGGTTCTGCAGCATTGTTTGTAATAGAATTGAAAACACCGTCAAAAAATGAGAAATAATTTCCCTGAAGTGTCGGCACTTTTTTGCGAACCACTTTTCCGTCGATTTCTGTGTGCAGAATTCCCTTTAAATCTTCAGATTCTGTTCCCCATGTTTCTAAATTTGGTTTGTTTCCAAGTTTCAATTCGTCTTCCTGAACGTCTCCGCGAGGTTTTAAGAAAGATCCTTTTTTTCCGTGAATTGTATAAGCAGGATTTGCTTCTCTCACAAAGAAACCAGCTTTTAAACGTACTCTGAAATCTTCGTAAATTAATAACAAGTCGATCCAGTCATCGACTAATGAATTTTCTCTTGTAATTCTGATATCCCCAAAAACCGACTTTGGTGAACCAAATAAACAAACGGCCTGATCGATAATATGCGGACCTAAATCTTTTAAAACTCCTGCGCCGTCGTTTGCTGTTTCTTTGTGTGCTTTCGGACTTAATAACGGATTGTATCTGTCAAAATGGATTTCTGCTTCAACCAAATCTCCCAAAACACCTTCGTCTATAATTTTTTGAACGGTTTTAAAATCGCTGTCCCATCTTCTGTTTTGAAAAACGGCTAATTTTACTCCTTTTTCTTCTGCAATTTTTGCCAATTCCTGAGCCTCGGCTACAGTTGTGGTGAATGCTTTTTCTACAACGGCATGTTTACCTGCCAAAAGCACTTTTTTTGCATATTCGTAATGTGTTCCAACCGGCGTATTTACGATTACCAAGTCTACATCATCTGCCAATAAATCGTCGATTGAAGGATAACTTTTTACATAGGGATAATCTTCCTGAATAAGTTTTTTACTTCTTTCCCAAGATCCTAATAATTCAAAACCGGGATGAATATCTAAAAAAGGCGCATGAAAAACCTTTCCCGACATTCCGTATGATAATAGTGCTGTTTTTATTTTTTGCATGTTGTGTGTATTTTTTGCCACAGATTAATGTGATTAAAAGGATTTTTTCTTTTGTCGCAAATTTCACGAATTATCACGAATTTTTAAGCCTTTTTAAACGTACCGATTTGTGCAAATTAGTGAAATTTGTGGCAAATAAAACTAAATAAAATCACTTTAATCTGTGCAATCTGCGGCCAATAAAAATTTAAATTTTAGCTCTTTCGTATTGTTTTGGCCATTGAATATCGTCGTTTAACTCTTTGGCGAAATCTAATGGCAGGTTAGGATTTCTAAGTGATTCTCTGGCAAACAAGATTAAATCGGCCTGACCTTTATTTAAAATTTCCTCGGCTTGTTTCGCTTCGGTAATCAAACCTACAGCGCCTGTAAGAATATTGGCTTCTTTCTTGATTTTTTCTGCAAAAGGAACCTGATAACCCGGACCAATTGCAATTTTTTGATGTGAAACTAATCCGCCAGACGAAACATCGATTAAATCTACTCCTTTTTCTTTTAGAATTTTCGAAAGCTGTACAGATTCTTCAGGATTCCACCCGCCTTCTGCCCAGTCTGTTGCTGAAATTCTAACAATTAAAGGTAAATCTGAAGGCCATTCGGTTTGAACTGCTTCTACAATTTCGAGTGTAAAACGGATTCGGTTTTCGAAACTTCCGCCATATTCGTCGGTTCTGATATTTGTTAAAGGCGATAAAAACTGGTGCAGTAAATAACCGTGCGCACCGTGAATTTCTAACACTTTGTATCCGGCTTCAACGGCTCTTTTTGTTGCTGCTTTAAAATCGGAGATTATTTTTTGGATTCCGTTTTGGTCTAAAGCTTCGGGAAGAAAAGGTTCTCCTTCGTGATACGGAACCGCACTTGGTGCAACTGTCTGCCATCCGCCCTGAGCAAAATCTAATTTTTTATTTCCGAGCCACGGAGCCGAAACACTTGCTTTTCTTCCGGCATGTGCCAGCTGGATTCCGGGAACTGAATTTTGAGAAACAATAAAAGCATTGATTTGTTTGAGTTTTTCGATATGTTCGTCTTTCCAGATCCCAAGGTCTGAAGGAGAAATTCTGGCTTCGGGAGAAACGGCAGTCGCTTCCTGAATAATTAAACCAACGCCACCGCTTGCACGGCTTCCTAAGTGAACCAGATGCCAGTCGTTTGCAAATCCGTCAACGGCTGAATATTGGCACATTGGCGAAATAACGATTCTATTTTTTAAGGTGATGCTTTTTAAAGTTAAGGGAGAAAATAATTGTGAAGCCATACTTGTAACTTTTAATAGATTAGTGCTGCCAATTAAAAATAGTAGCCTTTATAAAAAGTAAAGTTACGGCATCTTGCTAAAACGAGAAATTGAAATGTTTATTAATTAACAAACATTTAAAGCAAATTCTGTTTATTCCATAAATTATAATATTCTGATTTTTGTTCCAACAATTCTAAATGATTTCCTGATTCAATAATTTCTCCATTTTTCATAACTAATATTGTATCGGCATTTGCGATTGTACTTAAACGATGTGCTATAACTATTATCGTTTTCTCTTGTGTTTTGAATTTGTCAATCACTCTTTTTACTATTCCTTCTGAATTAGTATCTAACGAAGCTGTTGCTTCATCCATTAGTAAAATTTCTGGTTTTTTATATAATGCTCTTGCAATGGCAATTCTTTGTTTTTGTCCTCCCGAAAGCATTGTTCCGTTTTCACCAATCTGCGTTTCAAAACCATTTGGTAGTTTTTCTACAAAATCAGTTATTCCTAATTCTTTCGATAAATCTAAGACTCTTTGAATATTTGGAAACGAATCTCCCAAAGCGATGTTTTCGATAATATTTCCTGAAAATAAATTCAACTGTTGCGGAATAACTCCAATCATTTTTCTTAAACTTTGATAATGAATAAATTTAATATCATATTGGCCAATTAGAATTTCCCCTTCTTTTATTGGGTATAAGTTCTGAAGTAGTGAAATCAATGTTGTCTTCCCACTACCACTCTCCCCAACTATAGCTGTTGTTTGATTCTTTTTAAATACTGCATTAAATTTTTTAAAAACTTCTAATCGTGATCCATAACGAAAAGAAACGTTTTCAAATTTTATATCTCCTAAGTTTTCTTTTTGTAATTCGACTTTATTTTCTGTTTCTTCTCTTTCTAAATCCATAATCTCAAAAAGCCTTTCTGCAGCGATTAAGGCGTTTTGTGATGTTTTGTTCATATTAATCAGCGAAGCAACTGGAGAAGTAAAATATCCAATTAACGCATAAAATGAAAATAATTCCCCAGGAGTAATCTCTCGATCTATAACATAACCGGAGCCAATCCACATTAAAATTATAGTAAATAGAGAAGCAAGAAACTGCGTTGAAGTTGCCGCAAAAATTCCATTTAAACCCGATTTATAAGTAAAGAATAAAAGTTTTACAAATTTGTTTTCAGTTTTAAAATTCGAAAACTCTTCGATTCCAAATTCTTTTACTGTTCTGATATGGGTAATGCTTTCTACTAATTGAGTTTGTAATTCTGCAGCATTTTCCATAATGCTTCGTTCTACTTTTTTATTAAATTTATTTAATAAAAAATATATAGAAATGTAAAAAGGTATAACAAGAATAATAACTAAAGCTAGTTTCCAATAATAGGTAAACATCAATACAAATGAAAAAATGACAATAAAAACATTTACAATCATTTCTATTGCCACTTCATTTATAAAAGAACGAATTTTTACCGCATCGTTTATTCTGGATGTAATTTCTCCTATTTGCATAGTATCAAAAAAACGTTGCGGCAAATGAAGTAAATGCTTATAATAACCAAGAATTAATTGAGCATCTATTAATTGCCCCGTTTTCATTACAAATATGCTTTTCTTTGAATTAATATAAGATTGAAGCAAAATAAGTGTAATCATAGAAACACTTAATAAATTTAATAGTTTTCTATTTCCATCTACTAAAACATAATCTGTAATTTTTTGTATGTAAACTGACATTGCCAATCCTAAAACGGTAAACAATATTGCTCCGACTAAAGCCTGAATTAAAATCGTTTTATGCGGCTGAATTAAGTTCCAAAACCTTTTTAGTGGTGAAGTTTTTTCGTTTCTAATTTTAAAATCATCATTTGGAGCAAAAAGTATTAGCACTCCTGACCATATTTTTTGAAATTCATCAAAATTATAAACTTCCATTTTTCCATACCCAGGATCCATGACTGTAATTTTCGATTTTTCGATTTTATAAACTACAACATAATGATGAAGCTGCTCTTTTGTAACAATATGTGCAATAGCTGGAAGCGGAATTTTATTTATGGCATCTAAATTTCCTTTTACGCCTTTTGCCATAAAACCCATTTTTTCAGCAGCCTCAATTATTCCCAGCACATTTGTACCACGTTTATCCGTATTTGCATAATGACGTATTCTAGCTATGGGCAAATTAACTTTAAAATAGTTCCCAATAGAAACCAGACAAGCAGCGCCACAATCTTTAATATCATGTTGTTTTATTTTTATTGAAGCCATTTTATATTTTATTTGATAATTTGGGGTTTAACCAATCGTCAATTTTATCAAACAGCAAATCAAACAAACTTCTTTTAGTGATTATATATCTTGTAGTTAAGGTCATTCCTTTTGACACGTTAGTTTTGTCACCTGATTTTAATTGTAAAGTTTTTGAGTTTAGAGAACATCGCACTTTAAAAAATGCCTGATCACCCTGTATCGTAATATTATGATCAATGTCGATTACTTTTCCATCTAATAATCCCCATTGATTATAATTGAAAGCATCTAACTGAAACTTCACTTTTTGGTTTTTCTTTATCAAACCAATATCATTGGGCGAAACATTATTTTCGACTATAAGATTGTCTGTTGAGGAAATTATCGCAATGGTTTGTGATGCGCTTACAAAAGAGCCTTTTTGAATCCCTGAAAAACTTTCTATAGTTCCCGAAATGGGAGCTGTAACAACATAATTATTTGATTCTGCATTTATTTTAAAAACCGTTCCGTTAAGGTTTTTTAAACGTTCTTCTAAATCTCTTTTCTGATTTTCCCAAGTTGCTTTTTGCTGACTTATAAAACTTTGCATTGCCTGTTCTGTTAAACGTAATTCATATTCAAGTTTTTCAAAATCTGCCTTAGCAATAATATCTTTATCGTAAAGAATTTTATTGCGATCATAATTTATTTTAGCTTGTGAAATTTTACTTTGAAGTTCATTTTTTCCAGATTGGAATTTGAATAAATCTTCGCGTGCAGTAGAAGTTTGTAGATGTGTTGTTTTATTCTGTAAAAGATTTGAAATGTCTCTTAATAATGCAAGAACAGAAACTAATAAGGTGTCTTGAGTTCTTTTATCACTTTCCAGATTTTCTTTAGATATTTTTAAAAGTGTATCTCCTTTTTTTACAAAAGCATTATTTTTTAAAAATATCCAGCTAATTCTCCCGTTTACAATCGTTGAAACGGGAACATTTTCAGCTTTACCACGAATAATGCCGCGACTTTGACTACTTATATCTACCTTAATTATAGGCAGTAATATCAAAAAAGTTAGAATTGCTATAATAACAATCAAGTAAATAGAAAAACTCTTGGATTTGTTTTTTGCAATAAGATTTTCAAGAGTATGTATTGGATCTGAACTGAAATTCATATTCAAGGTAAAAAGAATATTCTCTTTATTAAATAAAGAGAATATTATAAAATTATTAGCGTATACCAAAGCATCGTCTTATTAAAATGCTATTCTCATTTTTTTTTAAAATTTTGATTTTTAATATTAATCATATATATAAAAAATACTACAGTTAATGCACAAGAAAGTCCGATTAAAAAAGAGCAAATATGGTTTTCTGGATATTTTCTAAGTATAATAATAGTAAGTAAATACGCTATCATTATAAGAACAAGAAATAGTTTTTTCATAACTATAAAATTTGTTATTCAAAAAATCTCTCTTCAAACATTTGAGTTGAAGAGAGAGATTTCCAAATAAAATTAAAACAACATTTTACTTAAATAACCTATAAAATAACCTAAAACGTATAATGCCACAGATGCTAATACACATAGCCTTATAATTTTTAAAAATTTAGATGATTCCATAAAAATTGTTTTTAAATTTATTATTTAGTGTGTAGCATTGTAGTATCCTAAAGCACAACAACCTGGTGCAAATCCAACCATAAAAGCTGCTGCAACCATCCATTTCTCTATTCCACCATCAATTGAGACCATTTCATTCAATGTCAATTCTACTATTTCGTTTTCTTTTTTTTCTATTAAGTTTTCCATAATATTAAATTTTTAATGACTCATAAAATAACCTACTGCGTATCCAGCTGCATAACAAGCTCCCGCTATTTCAACTGCTGCAAGAATTGCTGGTAAAATTCCTCCTTCAATTTCTAATATTTCCTGAACATTAAGTTCAACTAGATTCAATTCTTCTAAATTCATAATACTAAAATTTAAATGGTTAATTAATAAATTCAACAAAATTCATTTTCTCGAGAAATATTTTGTTAAGGCAAACTTATCAGAGTTCCGTCTAATAAACTTGGACGGAAGTTAGTACCTCCAAAAATTTCTTTAGTTTCATCCTCTTTAATTACTTTTAAGGAAAAATTAAATATTAATTCAAAAGGTGCTGTGTAATAAAAACTCTCTCTCTTTTTACAGTACCTAACTGGCGCATCAAGTTCTTTTATAACATCTAATTCGTTATAAAGCTGACTTCTGCTTAAGGATAATTTTTTAGCAAAAATCTCTGGTGTCCCTGTTTTTTCAGAACTAATTAATTTATGCATTTTTGTAATTCTTTTAATTTGTTTAATAAAATTCATATTCTCACTGTAAAAAATTAATAAAACAAAACAGATCTTAATAATTTCAAAATAGTTATGTTAACTATTTAAGAATTACTCATACAAGATCAAAAAGATGAAATTAGAATAGTGTTTTAAAAAAAACATCCTGTAAAAGTTTTTAAAATATCAAAATAAGACATTTGTAACATTATCATCGAATGAGATACTAATTATATAGACATGAGATAAGTTCAGCTTAATTTAAAAGTAAGGACATTTATTAACAAACATTTAAAACCTTAAGTATTATCTTGCGGTCTTATATTAAATAAGAAAACGCTACTTTTGTGCGTTAAATACGAATTAAAAATACAAAATGGATATAGTTATCAAACTCTCTCAATTTTTATTGAGTTTATCTTTACTTATTATTCTTCACGAATTAGGACATTTTATTCCTGCTAAATTATTTAAAACGAGAGTTGAAAAATTTTACTTATTTTTTGATGTTAAATATTCGCTGTTAAAAAAGAAAATCGGCGAAACTGAATATGGTATCGGATGGTTACCGCTTGGAGGTTATGTAAAAATTTCTGGAATGATCGATGAAAGTATGGACAAAGAGCAAATGGCGCTTCCTCCGCAGCCGTGGGAATTTCGTTCTAAACCAGCTTGGCAGCGTTTAATTATTATGCTTGGCGGTGTTACCGTAAATTTTATTCTTGCATTTATCATTTATATAGGAATGGCATTTGCTTATGGCGATACGTATATTGCAAACTCTGATTTAAAAGATGGTGTGGCAATAGACAATCCTGCAATGCTTAAAGCCGGATTTAAAACCGGAGACAAGATTATTTCTATTGACGGAAAAAAAGTAGAGAATTTTGACAGTGATATGAATATGAATATCATTATGGCAAAACAAGTTCTTATAGAAAGAAACGGCGAACAGCAGACTATTAAAATGCCTACTGATTTTGTCGATCAGTTGTCTAAACATGAAAAAGGCTTATTAGTTGGTATTAGAATGCCATTTGTTGTGGGCAAAATTTCTGAAGAATCTGAGAATACTGCTCTAAAACCAAAAGATTTAGTTGTAAGCCTGAACGGACAGAAAATTAAATATTTTGATGAAGCTAAAGCTATCTTAGAAAGCAATAAAGGAAAATCTATTCCTGCAGTTGTTTTACGTGATTTAAAAGAAACTCCTATTACCGTAAAAGTATCTAATGCAGGGAAACTTGGGGTTGCTGTGGGCGGTTTAGGAATGGACTCTTTAGAAAAATTAGGTTACTATAAAGTAAGCACAAAAGAATATGGTTTCTTCGAATCGATTCCGGTTGGTCTTGAAAAAGGAAAAGATCAGTTGGTAGGTTACGGAAAACAATTAAAAATGATTTTTAATCCAGAAACAAAAGCTTACAAACAAGTAGGTGGTTTTGCTGCGATTTACAATATTTTCCCTAGTTTTTGGAGCTGGGAAACTTTCTGGTCAATTACGGCTTTATTATCAATTATGCTTGGAGTTATGAATTTATTGCCAATTCCGGCACTTGATGGTGGTCATGTGATGTTTTTATTATATGAAATGATCAGCGGTAAAAAACCGAGCGATAAATTCCTAGAGAACGCACAAATGGTTGGTTTTGTTTTACTTATTTCACTACTACTGTTTGCTAATGGTAACGACATTTACAAGGCAATTGTAGGCAAGTAAAAAAAAGTCAAAAAAAGAGCGAAAATGTTTTTGAGAAACTAAAAATAGTTTTATATTTGCACTCGCTAAAAAGAGCAACAACTTCCTCCTTAGCTCAGTTGGTTAGAGCATCTGACTGTTAATCAGAGGGTCCTTGGTTCGAGCCCAAGAGGGGGAGCAACTTTTTTTAGCAAACATATTTACCTTTAAGGTGATTCCTCCTTAGCTCAGTTGGTTAGAGCATCTGACTGTTAATCAGAGGGTCCTTGGTTCGAGCCCAAGAGGGGGAGCTTATTAAATACCACTTACAAATTGTAAGTGGTATTTTTTTTTGACGTTAATCAGAGCCCCGATAACTATCGGGGTTGATTGGAGATCAAGAGGAATCTTATAAAAGAACTTACAAATTGTAAGTGGTATTTTTTTTTTGGCGTTAATCAGAGCCCCGATAGCTATCGGGGTTGGTTCGAGACCAGAGGGAATCTTATAAAAGAATTACAATTTGTAAGTGGTATTTTTTTTTGACGTTAATCAGAGCCCCGATAACTATCGGGGTTGATTCGAGATCAAGAGGAATCTTATAAAAGAATTACAATTTGTAAGTGGTATTTTTTTTTGACATTAATCAGAGCCCCGATAGCTATCGGGGTTGGTTTGAGACCAGAGGGAATCTTATAAAAGAACTTACAAATTGTAAGTGGTATTTTTTTTTGACGCTAATCAGAGCCACGATAACTATCGGGGTTGATTCGAGATCAAGAGGAATCTTATAAAAGAATTACAAATTGTAAGTGGTATTTTTTTTGACGTTAATCAGAGCCCCGATAGCTATCGGGGTTGGTTCGAGACCAGAGGGAATCTTATAAAAGAATTACAAATTGTAAGTGGTATTTTTTTTGACGCTAATCAGAGCCCCGATAACTATCGGGGTTGATTCGAGATCAAGAGGAATCTTATAAAAGAATTACAAATTGTAAGTGGTATTTTTTTTGACGTTAATCAGAGCCCCGATAGCTATCGGGGTTGATTCGAGATCAAGAGGAATCTTATAAAAGAATTACAAATTGTAAGCGGTATTTTTTTTGACATTAATCAGAGCCCCGATAGCTATCGGGGTTGGTTCGAGACCAGAGGGAATCTTATAAAAGAATTACAAATTGTAAGTGGTATTTTTTTTTGACGTTAATCAGAGCCCCGATAGCTATCGGGGTTGGTTCGAGACCAGAGGGAATCTTATAAAAGAATTACAAATTGTAAGTGGTATTTTTTTTGACGTTAATCAGAGCCCCGATAGCTATCGGGGTTGGTTTGAGACCAGAGGGAATCTTATAAAAGAACTTACAAATTTTGAGTAGTATTTATGAACGTTGTTTACATTATTTTTTCTGCCAAATTAAACCGATTTTACATTGGATTTACTTCTGATTTTGATGTGCGAATGGAGTTTCATAAAAATGCTGAATCACATAAGTTTACTGCTAATGCTCAAGATTGGGAATTATTTCTCAAAATAGAATGCGAAAACAAAACACAAGGTCTGGCTATTGAAAAACACATTAAAAAAATGAAAAGCAAAACCTATGTCGAAAACCTTATTAAGTATCCGGATATTATTTCTAGACTCAAAGAGAAGTACAAATAAAATCTTAATCAAACTATCAAAACAAAAGAGCAAACCTTATGTGTTTCATTTTAGAAAAAACTCCCGTTTAAAAAAGTCTTATTTTAATACATTAAAAACCTATACGGCATAATTAAAGACGCTGCTGTCTATATTTTTGCGCAAAAATTAAATTTAATATTTGTCAAAATGAACAACAAAACATTAGCGATTGTATCTTATATAACCATAATTGGCTGGTTAGTATCTTTTTTTTCATCAAAAACGCCTAGAAATCCGTTGGTGAAATATCACTTAAAACAAAGCTTTGGATTATGGATTGCCGCAATTATTTATAATGTCATTATTCAAATACTTGCTACTATAGTTCCTACCTTAGTTTCAATTTTAAGTTTAGTGTCGTTAGTTTTTTTAATCCTTTTAATTATTGGAGCAATTAACGCAAGTAAAGAAAAAGAAACTCCGCTTCCTTTAATCGGGAAACTTTTCGAAAACAAGTTTGGTTTTATCAGCTAATCCTGCTTAAGAAAGATAAAAATAAAAAAGACGATCAAATGATCGTCTTTTTTTGTTTATACTATTTTGGTTTAGTTTCTCGCCACTTTACTGTGTTTCATCACATCATTACCAATATTTTTACTTTCAAATAAAAGCATCGCTTCATTAGCCTTATCCATTTGGTTGATTGCTTTTAAAGATTCAACGTATCTAAAGTAATAAACTGCTTCTAAATCTGGATCGAGGCTTATTAATTCAGCATAGTATTTTGCTGAGGCTTCGTAATCGCTTTCAAAATAACGCTTGTCTGCGACTTTTTTGAGCATTTCTATAGATTTATAGCCTTTGTCTAAAACATTGGCGTAGGTGTCTAAAATATCTACCTTAACGAATTTCTCTGTGTATGCGGGGGCCGTAACCTCAACTTCTACTGGCTGAATCTCGGCACTGGCATCGGCAATTGCTTTTGGAGGAACAGCACCTGCAGATCTTACTTTTTTCTTTCTGTATATTGGTGTGACGGTTCTGGTATTATTTGGTCCTAAATCGTTTGTATATACCATATCGAGTTTTGATACTTCGTATTTGGTTGTACGCTTGCCAAAAGGCATATTGATTACTTCTACAACCAGATAAGAATCAATAATAAGATCTTCATCTGATTTGTCATCAAACTTTGAAGCTGTTTTTTTAGTTTCTGCATCGATAATGGTATAATTTGTCTGGGCAAAACTACTTATAGAAAAAACACTTGCGATAATAGTAAAATATGCTGCATACCTTTTCATGATGATTTAGATTTTACAATGCATTAAAAACATATAAAATTACTGATTTTGTGTTAGTTATGTTTTATTTTAACTATAAACTGCCTGGAAAAACGATAAAGTGTGCAATTTGCTTTTTGAAGAACTGCCGGCTGTTTTATAATTTTGGTTTTTAATCGCAAGGTGTGCGAAAAATTGTATTTTTGTGCTTTCGTGAAACAACAGAAAATGTATCTCACAAATTCACATTTGTAAATTACAACACCCATACATTTTCACGAATTTTTAAATATCTTTGAATTATGAGCACACTTACAAAACCAAACCATATAGGACGCAAAATAAGCCGTATTCGTGAACTTCGTGATATGAAACAGGAAGCATTGGCGTATGCTTTAGGTATGAGCCAGCAGTCTATTTCGATTATTGAAAACAGCGAAACTGTTGATGAAGAAAAACTTAAAGCAATTGCCGAAGTTTTAGGTGTTTCTGCTGAAGGAATTAAAAATTTCTCCGAAGAAGCGGTTTTAAATATTATTGGAAATACTTATCACGACAGCAATGTTGTCAATGGAAATGCATATAGCTGTAATTTCAATCCACTTGATAAAATGGTTGAGCTTTTTGAGCGTTTGGTTCAGGCTGAAAAAGATAAGGTTGAGTATTTGGAGAAGTTGTATAAGGGAAAGTAATTTCTTTTGAAAATATATAAAAAGAGGCTTTTAATTAAGCCTCTTTTTTTATGTATATACGGAAAACCGTAAACTAAGTATAAACCAATATCTTAAATTTGATTTCATCATAAACAGGTATTTATACTTGGAAGATAAATTATATAAAATACTTAATTTACAATTTTATTTAATCACAAAGAGGTGTATATTTATGACTTACTATCATTTAAACTAAGATAATGGCTGATGCAATTAATCCTTTATTTGAATCTCAAAGAGAAAAAGCCGGTTCACAAACTAAAGGCAAGTACAATTATCAATATCATTGGGCACTATACAAAGTCTTAAGCGAACATCAATTAAGAAAAGAATACGCTGTGTTTGTTGAATTACATGAAGATGTAGTTATATGTGATTCTTTGAATGCTGAGAAGGCTAAATTTGAGCTAAATCAAGTTAAAACTACTAGTAAAAACATGTCTCATAATGAATTAACAAAACTAAAAAAAGGCGTAAAAGGCTCTTCTGTTTTAGCTAAACTTGTTGATAATACTAATAAAAAAGGTTATTCTCCTAAAATAAACAGCCTTAATTTAGTTTCCGTTTATCCTTTTACTTTAGAGTTAAAACAAAAAGGAGTGATTCTTGAGAAAATTACATTAGAGGATTTGTCAGATTCTCAAGTAAAAAAACTTGAGGATGCAATTGAAAAGGAGTTAGGGGAAGGAGTTGCCTTGCCAAAAAATCTTCAGTTTATTGTTTCAAACCTTTCTGAGAAAAATTATCAGAATGATGTTATTGCTACAATCTCTTCATTAATCGAAAAGATGCATCCAGAATCTTATTGTAAACCTAACGATATTTATAGATTATTAATTGACGAAATAGATCAAAAGGGAGTTGTAGAATATGATTTTGTTAAATGGAATGATTTATTAAACAAGAAAGCATTAACTTCTATAACAATCAACAATGTTATTAATCAATTCATCAACGTTAAGGACGAAGGACAAGTACAATCTGATTTTCACGAAATATCTAAAGAATTGGGACTAACAGTTATTGGACGAAAAAAATTAAAAAGTGGTTTTGAAAGATATCGTTTGTCTCGTTTAGGTAACAATAGTGTTCTACAACTCGAAACCTCTCAGGAAATTATTAAATTAATTAGACATGAGGTAGGTATTGGAGAAGAAAATATTAATGAATTAATAGAAAACGTAATTAAAAAACTTAATGCAAAATATCAAGATCCATTTTCAACAATTGAAAATTTAAAAGGAGCAATAATTTGCGAATATATATTAGATAATGAATAACACTGAAAACTACAAATTACTAATTCACAATTTACGCACGAAAAAAAATGTCACACTTAAGATTCAGACAACTGCTAGTAATATCAAATTCAGCAAAATCCGCAAATCAGTTTCAATTCGAGAGACTAAACTTAATAACGGCTGATGATAATAGTGTAGGTAAATCTACACTTGCAAAATTATTGTTTTGGGGCTTAGGTTGTGAACCAGAATTCGATACAACTTGGGCAACTTTTGATTGCAGTACTATAATAATGTTTTCGATTGAAAATCGTGAATATGAAATTAAACGATATAAGAATAGTATATCGCTTAAAGAACAAAATACTATAGTGCATTTTCCGAAAATTACAGGGGATTTTTCTGTAAAACTAGCTGAAATAGTTGGTTTTAAAGCACTATTGCCCAACCAAAAAACTGGAGAATTAGAAACTCCACCACCAGCATATTATTTCTTACCATTTTATATTGATCAAAAAAGAAGTTGGTCAAGAGCGTGGGATAATTTTAATAATTTAGGTCAATATAGATCTTGGAAAAAAACAATTATTAAATATCATGTTGGACTACTAACTTCAGATTATTTCGAGTTGGAAATAGAGAAGGCAATTAAAAAAAACAATAAAATAATTTTAAATTCAGAAGTAGACAAAATTAATTCAACTCTTGAAATTGTGGAAAGTTATCTTCCTCCAGCAACTATAGCCACTTTTGTTAAAAATGACTTCGACGACATAACTGTAGAAATTGAAAAAGACTTAGAAGAACTATCTATACAACAGGAAAACGTTTTTGACAAATATTCAACTTTACAAATTACTAAGTCTCATTTAGAACACCAAAAATTAATTGCAGAAAATTTAATTCAAGAACTTGATAAAGATTATGTTTTTGCAGTAGAAAACATACCAGAAAACCATCTTAAGTGCCCATTATGCGGAACTAATTATGAAAACTCAATAGAAAACAAAACCGCAATATTAACAGACAAAAGTCAGGCCGAAGACCAACTTGATAATATCAATTATGATCTTATAATCACGAATAGAAAATTAGCAAATACTTCGAATGAATTGAATCAAATTAGGGAAAAAATTGATAACCTTAGCGATAAATATTTAAAAAAAGAGGATAACGAACATTTTACATTTTCTAACTTAATAGAAAGTATAGGAGGCCACTCAATTAAAAAGAATGTTAGCGAATCAAGAGATAGCAAATTAGGATCTATTCAAGATTTAGATAGAGATATTAGGCTGGCAACAAAAAGCCAAAAAAATCTATACAAACAAGATTATATTGACGATATTAATGGCGACTTTCATTCTTTTCTTAGTTCTCATATAAAATCATTAGATGCACAGGCGGTTAATCTTTCACAAGTAATATCCCCTTTATCATATAGCAAAATTATTTCTGAGGGTGGCGCTGCCGAGAATTCAAGAGCAATATTAGCATATTATATTGCTATTTTTTCATTAGTAGAAAAGTACAAAAATGAAGTGGTTTCACCTTTAGTTATTGATACACCAAATCAACAAGAACAGTCTGAAAATAATTATTCAAACATTGTAAGTTTAATATTAAATAAAATCTCTAAAAATAATCAAGTAATTATTTGCGCTATGACAAATCCTCAGCTTGCTCCTTTAGCACAAATAGCTCATATTATTAAACTAGATAATTCTAAACTTTTAGATCCTAAAAAATATATAGATATCAAAAAAATCTTTGATAGTTGGGAATAAATAATTTTAAAGACTTTTTTAACTATTTAAGAAAGGAATCGAGTTTTTTTACTGCTTTATTAAAAATAAAAAAATGATAATCTACCATATTTTAATTCCATCGAATTCGATGGAATTAAAACATCAAAAAAGCGCTGCAATCTAAAGATCACAGCGCTTTTCTATTTTATTAAAAACTAGCCTAAACTTACACCCCTAATTTCTTAGCGATATCAGTTGGGATTCCGCCTTTGTTTACCATTAAGGCAGTAGTTTTATATTTTACGAAATTTTTGGTTACAAACAAGAAACCTTTGTAGTCGTTTGTTTCTCCCCAAGAATTTTTTACGATATAATATTCTTTTCCGGTTTGATCTTTTGCAAGACCAATAATGTGCATTCCGTGGTCGTCTGTAGTTGTGTAGTTGTCAAACGCAGCCTGACGCATTTCTGGAGTAATTTCCGGTTCTGCTTTTGGTCCGTTAAACATATCTGCTTTTTCTTCGGCAGTCATTTCGTCAAATTTCTTTGTTGGCACATACGCTACACCGTTTTTCCAGCTAAAGCTTTTCTCGCTTACGTCTGTTGCCCAGGCTACAGTATATCCTTTTTTCAATGCATTGTCAATAACATCTGTCATGTCGTTTACTTTTACGTTGTAAACCTGATCAAATGACCAGTTGTCCGGCACCATCATGGTTGTTTTTTGGTAGTATGGAGATGTTGTAAACGATGACATTTCGATGTACTCATCTGGATTAATTCCTACTACTTCTTTAGCAAAAGACTGTGGTGTATAGTTTTTTCCTTTGTAAGTAAAGTTTTCCGGCACTTTTCCTAAGTAAGAATCAATAACGGCTGCATAGGCTTTTTGCCAGTTTGGTGTTAATTCTCCGTTTGGATTTTTAACCACCGCTGCTAAAACACCTTCGATAAGTGCTGCCATTTCGGCAAATTTATTTTTATCTGTTCCGTAGTTTAATCCTGTGTAAACTTCTCTAGGAACTGCTCCGTATTTTTTGTACATGTTTGTAACATCATGCAAAGCACCACCGTCACCCAAAGTAACAGCTCCGTGCATACGAACGTAGTTAATTCCTTTTTCTACATACACGTTTCTTGCCGAAAAAACCTGAGAAAGCTCAACAGGCTGTTTTCCTAAACGAATCATTTCTGACTCTAAAAATGAGTTTGTAGAATAGCTCCAGCAAGTTCCAGATGAACCTTGATTTTTTACAGATGTAGTTCCTAAGTTAACTACTTCGGTAAATTTAAAAGCTTCTTTACTTTTATCACTTGCATTTAACTTTAATGAATTTACCAAAATGTCTTGTGCAAAACAGCCGCTTACTCCCACTAAAAAAGCAGATGCAGCAAAAACTGATTTCATCGTATTTTTATACATAATATAAAGATTTAAATAGTTGACTAATTTGTCGCCCTTATTATATTTTTGTTACAAAACAATTAAATATTCGGTAAAAAAACTATTATTTAACAGTTAATCTTTATACAATGTTTTTATTATACATTTAAATCTTACAAATTACATAAAAACGACTAATTCAGTAGAATCAAAATAGTTTTGATTTTTTGTTTTAAAATAAATAGTATTTTAGTTCCAGAAATGCCACGCAACAGATCCCGAAATGTACGAACTCGAAAAAGAGAAATACTTAGGCAATACCAAAAACAGTTTTGATACTGCGCAGGGAATTGCTGTGGTCGAGACTGAATATCAAAACAAGGTTTACGAAGGCTGGCATTCGCACAATAATGCACATATAACGCTTTTCTTAAAAGGCGGTACGACCGAGAAAAGAAAAAATTTCAGCGAAACGGTTGGCGCGGGATCGCTGTTGTTTTATCACAGCGACGAACTGCATTTAAACCAAAATACGCTTTTTCCTTCCCGAAATATTAATATTGAAATTGAAGAAAACCTCATCAAGGAACTTCAAATTTCCGAAGCTGTTATCGAAAAATCAATTCAAAATGAAGCTTTTACCAAGTTTTTGATTTTAAAGATTTTTAAGGAAACGCTTACCGCCGATACTTTTTCTGCTGATACAATTAAAATGTTGTTCTCTCAGTTATCGAACGCCAATACTCATTTGGATCGATTTGAGAAAAGTCCGTTTTGGGTAAAAAGTTTAAACGAATTATTAAACGACTGCTGGAACGAGAATCCCAATCTTCAGGATTTGGCATTGGTTTTAAACCTCAACCCTATTACCATTTCAAAGCATTTCCCTAAATATTTTGGCTGCACATTGGGCGAATATATGCGCCGTATTAAAATTAATCGGTCGCTTTCGCTGATACAATCCAGTGAAAATAATTTAACCGAAATTGCCCTCGAATGCGGATTTGCTGATCAAAGTCATTTTATAAGAACTTTTAAAACGCAAACGGGATTTCTGCCAAAACAGTTTCAAAAATTATAAAGAGGCAAATTTCATTCTATTTTTTGTTTTTGATGCGGGATATTTTTGTCTCATCATAAATCATTAAAATAAATCAAATGGAAACTCTTACCCGAAAACAAAAAATATTTAATTTCCCCGTTGTTAAAATCGTACTTGCGCTGCTTACTTTTATGGCTGTTGTCATTATTGGCCAGCAGATTGCCGTAAAATTACTAGCCTTAACACCACTTGAAAAAGACTACCGAAATCTCTTAAAAGGTCTTTTTGTTTCTTTTTCGTGTATTTTGAGTTATATCCTTTTCTTTAAGAAATACGATAAAAGAGCCATAACGGAATTTTCTGCAAAAGGACTTGCCAAAAATCTTACCATTGGAATTTTGATTGGTTTTGTTTTACAGTCTTTTACTATTTTAGTAATGTACCTTAACGGAAATTACAGTGTAGTAAATATCAATCCTGTTTCGTTTATCCTGATTCCATTTGCCATAATGTTTACTGTTGCCATTATTGAAGAAATATTGGTACGCGGCATTATTTTTAGAATTGTAGAAGAAAAACTAGGAAGTTATATTTCTCTTACGATTTCTTCTGTACTATTTGGTGTTTTTCATCTGGCGAATCCTCACGGCACAATAATTTCAGGAATATGTATCACAACTGCAGGTTTTATGCTGGGAGCTGCTTTTATTTACAGCCGTAATTTGTGGTTTCCAATTGCTTTGCATTTTGCATGGAATTTTACACAGTCGGGAATTTTTGGAGCGATAACATCTGGAAACGAAAAAACAAGCAGTTTATTAGAAGCCAAAATACACGGTCCTGAATTTATAACAGGAGGAGAATTTGGTCCCGAAGGATCAATACAAGCAATTGTATTTTGTGCATTAGGAACCATTTTACTATTGGTTTTGAGCCAAAAACAAAATAAAATCATTACACCTTACTGGAAAAAATAATTTTTTACCGCCAGTAAAGCAAGTCCACGAATTATATTGAATTCTCGATAAATAATTATCGGGAATTTAATTTTCAAAATCAACAATCATCTAAGCCAATTGCTTCCAAATACAATATAATAGGCCCAGTCTTCATTTCCTCTTGCAACATCGATACCCATGCGGAGTTTAAATTTTCGGGCAAGTAAATATCTAAATCCTGTTCCGTAACTGTACACGACTGGTTTAGCAAAAGCCTGATCCCAATTGTTAAAAGCACTTGCCAGTCCGCCGTAACCCATAAGACTCCATCTTCGGTACAAATCCCATCGCAATTCGGCTTCGGTAACAATACTGGTTTTTCCCTGATAACGTGCCGCGGGAATTCCTCTTAAATTAATTCCGGGTCTTAAATAAAATGGCGGACTCCCAAACGCCTGCTCTCCTTCTACCCTAAGCCCGCCAATTAATTTTTTTGTTAATGGATAATATCCTATTGCCGATAAATTGACGCGCCAGGCATCGTAATCGCTCCCAATGGCATCATCAGACCAAAAGAAATCTGACTGAAGCCGTATTCCTTTGTCTGGTGTAAATATATTGTCACGTCCGTCAAATTGAATAGCTCCTCCAAATTGACTTACTGTACTTTTAATATCGCCCGGTTTTACAAATGGCGGCGGGAGGTTAATATCTGGGAGTTTAATTTTAGAATTTAAAAATAAATACTGCACTCCGGCACTCCATTTTGCATTTCTAAATTGTTTGAGCCATTGTGTATAAAAAATTGTCGATTTAAAATTGAGTTTAAATTCCTGATCGCTTCCGTTGGGCAGATTGTTTTCATAAAATGACAAATTCATGTCGCCATAACCTGCCATAACACGGTATAAAATTTTGGGTTTTACTAAAGTGGCAGAACGAAATCCTCCTGCCATCCAGCTTTTGTTTCCGGTATACATTCCAATTCCCCCGGTTATATCCGGATTTATAAATCGTTTTTTACCATTTTCGTCTACAACAGGCGGACGTTTTTTTAGAAATACAGGTACAACTGCACCTCCAATATTTCCTAAAGCCGGCTCTGTAATAATGGTTGGCACAACAATAAAACCATGTGCATAAATAATATAATCGCTTAAATCGAAAGCGCCGTCGAGAGAATCTTTTACACTTATATGCTGTTTCTGTGCAATGGCGGCTTGAAAAGAAAAAAGGAAAAAAGCAGCAACAAAAACGATTTGCTGCAAAAGTTTTCTGTTTTTTATAGAAGAATCTGAATGTATATTTCTCATTTAAGTCAATTTAAAATTTATCGTATTCATTAAAAAACATCAACCTGATTTTTGCTTATCCTTTCTTTTCTTTTGCTAAGCTAAATACGTGTGCCAGTGTGAGGAAAAAAGTACTTCCCTGAAAACGGTTTTCGGCACCAAATTCTGAAACCCATCTTAAACCTGCAGAAGTCATACAGCCAATATGAAGATAATTAACCTCAGCGCCGAGTCCGCCAATTTGGTCTTTGTCTGGTTCCAGCACAAAATTGCCCGCCGGAATTTTATCGTTAGATACCTTGTATTGGAAATAATAAATTAACCCCGCATTTAAAATAGATTTTGGTGCTGTTTTTTCGGCATTAAGCATATAAAAGGTTTTCCCAAGTCCTCCTTCTACACTTAAAATATCTCCGGTTTTTATATCGGTATCTTTCTTTTTGCTATTGATTTCATACGATGCCAAAGCCGAGAAATGAAACGTTTTTTTATCATTAAAAAACAAAGTTGTTCCTGCAGAAAATTCGTTTATAAACATTCCTAAACCGGCATTATCTGAAGCTCCTGCTGTAAATCTTCCGGTTGGAAGATACATTTGATAGCTGAAAACAAAATCGGCTCTTTTGTTATGCCAGCCCAATTGTAAAGGCTGTACATACATGTCTGTAAAAGCAAGCGAGTTTTTAGAATCGATTGTGTTTCCCTGAATTGTATTTGAGGCAAAGGCGACTAAAATTGTAGCTCCGTAATTGGCTCCTAAAATTTTAAAATCGCTTACATAATTGGCTCCTGCACCTGTTAAAAACATGGTTATATCTGGATTTGCAATCGATTTGTCTCCGTTGGCATCCCGCAAAGAAGATGCATCATATAAATAACCCGGCACATAAACACTTAGTGTATTAGCCGGTGTCTGCGTTCCTGACTGAAGCCCCATCGCCCCCAGAATATGACCGCCTTTAAGCTGGGCATTTCCCAGAAAACAAACGAAAAAAAAGAATAATAGGAATATAGATTTTAGGTTTTGTCTTTGCTTTATTATCGCTTTCATGGTTTCTGTTTTAAAATTAATTACACTTCAAAACCAGTCTTAACAAACTATTTTCAGTTTGTAGATTGTTTAAGGAAGTAGGAATTTGTTTTTTCAGGACTAATCCTGATTATTTTGAAGTATTCTGAAGGAGATTTTCCGGTATGTTTTATAAAAGCTCTAAAACAGGTTGTTCTGGATTTAAAACCAGAAGCCCATGCCATTCCTTCGAGTGATAAATCTTTCCAGTCTGCATCGTTTATTTTTTCTTTAAAATATTCGATTCGCTTTAGATTTATATAATCCTGAAAATGTAAATTAAATTCTGAATTAATTAAATTAGAAAGATTATTTACGGTAATTCCGGTTTCTTCTGAAATGTCGCGAATCACGAGATCTTTCTTTAAAAAGAGTTTTTTTGAATCAAATATGCTCTCTAGTTTAGACAGGTATAATTCTTTTTTTTCAGGAGTTAATTCTTTGACCATCGGGAGTGAATTTTTAGTTTCTTTCGATGTAAAAATTTCTAAGTTTTCTTCTATAATTTTAAACTCATCAATTTCATGCGGATCATAAAATATCTGCGGTTTAAAATAAAGCCAGCATACCGTAAAAAGGAGCACCGACGAAATCAAAACATAACAGGAATAATCTATGCGGTCGACTTTGTTCATTAAAAAGAAGTGGACAAAAAGTGTAGAAAACAAAAACAGAATCATTAAATTATAAACTCTGATCCAGTTTAAAATTTTTATTTTTTGAAAATGATTTTCCTTGAACTTTTTTAAATCATAATTTAAAATCATCATGGTCTGGCAAAAAGCATATAAAAGCCACACACTCAGGCTGAATATAGAAAACGGACTTTTTATTTTTACAGAAAGGTATTCAACAGAATAAAAGTTTGTGAAGTTTCCAATCCAAACAACAATTGTAAGCGAGAAATAAATTAATAATGGCAGGAAATGAAGCCAGTCGTAATTTTTAAAAGCAGAATAGGGAAACAACACACTCCGAACGTACAAAAATGCGCACGGGGCAACAAGAAATATAAACGATTTTGTGATCATGATAAGATCTGGGAAATCTTTAAAATCGTGTGCCGACAAATAAAAATTGTAAATACTTACGACTGCAAGGCTAAACAAAAATAGTCCTAAGAAAAAACTCTTAGTATAGTTTTTCTTTGAAAAAAGAACCATAAATGAAGTAGCAAATCCAACGATTGTAGCTATAAAAAAGAAAAGCGAAAGTACTATATCCTGCATAATTTTGATCTTAAATTATAAATAGATATCCTGTTCTTTTGAAGAAATCAAAAGAAAATAAGGTGTTTTTATAAATGCTGCACTTTTTCTTGTTTGAGAAAAAGTACAGCTGTTTTTTATAAAAACTTTAATTATTTTTTTTCTGCTCCGGGAGGAAAACCGGCTAAGATTTTTTTGATAGAGTTATTAATAAATTCCTCCGGATTGTCTGGCTTGCTGTCGATTTCAGCATTACCAATTCCCTGCCACACTAGTTTTTGAGATTTTGTAGAAACAATATCAATTACAAGTGAGCCGTCAACGTAATCGTATGTATTAAATGTTGTATTAGCGCCGCCCATCATGGCACCGCCTCCCCAATATCCGTATGGTCGATACATACCGCCGTAACCGTAGAAATTGGTATCGGCAGATACTGAAGTTTTATTTTTTAAGATTGAAACTGCATTTACTTTTAAATCCGGATTGTCACTTTCTTTAAATCCTTTGGCGATCATTTCTGCACGAATTGCATTAGTAACACGGTCTACATTTAACTGATTTACCTGACCCTGTTTTGCTTTTAAATCGTAGACTGCAAAGGTTTTATATTCACCAAAATTTGCTGCATGATCGTAATCAGTTGTCACTCTTACAGTTGGAGAACAGCTGTAAATTAAACCCAAAAACAGTATTGGGATAATGCGAAGATTTGTTCTTTTGATATTCATCTTGTAGAATTTAAATTATTGATTAATTGGCTTAACTCGAAATTATTAATTCTGAAAATCTTGAATGAACGATAAAAGGCTTCGAAAATGCGTTATCAAAACACAAAGAACTATATTACAGGCTTTTACAAAACACTCAAAGATAAATCATTTATTTTAATTAGCATCATACATTGTGTAAATTTCTTACTTATTTATTTTTAGGCTTTTTTCTTTCATTTCAAATAAAACAGCAGATTCTTTTTTACTTTGCAGAGCTACATGATGTATTTTTTAATTACTAAAATTTATATTTCTGCAGCAATTGGCAGTCTGCCTTCTTTTACTGCTTTAACCATTTTATTATAATCTGATTCGTTTTGGTCTGCATATAAAAGAGAAAATTTCGAAATTGAATTAGCAAATTCATTACTGTCTCCTATATATCCGGAAAGCATAGAAGGATCGCCAGAACGTGCGTGTGCTCTTGCAAGTGCCCATCCGCAGGCTTTGGCATAATCTATCATGTTTTCTTCTTTCATAATTTCAAGAACCGGTTTTACCTTGGCATCTCTAAGCTGACGGATATAGAAAAATCGGCCTTTATCGTCATTTGTCCATCCTAAAAACATATCTGAGGCTGACTGCATTAACTTTTGTCCTATTACAATTCTTTCGCCTTGATGCGTGTATTTAGCTTTGACTTTTACATGTTGTTCCAAAACGCTTTTTCTTGCCTCTTTAAACTGCAGAAAGATAGGTTCTCCTGTTGCCGACATTAACAAACTAATACCGCAGAGTGTGCCAACACTTCCTACACCTACTACTTTTATGGCAAAATCATGCATCGAATACCGGCTTAATAAAACCTGTTTGTCTTCTGGAAGTGATTTTAAATATCGTTTATGAACTATCTCTGCTTCTTTTAAAATTTGATCTTCTTCGTTTCCGGAGGGATGATAAATCAACGGCGGTTCGTCTTTAATTCTTGCCCGCACACCATCGCGATACGTCATCTTTGCAAACTCTTTTTCATGTGCTGTATATTCTGCGGCTTTTTTTATTCTTTTTTGATGAAACTCTTTTATCTCTTCATCTTTTCCTAATTCTATTAATTCTGCCAGATCTATATCGGCATACCAAATTTGCAGTGCCGATAATTTACTATAATCCAGCATATGTCTTTTGTAACTGTCTGCAACATTCCAGGCAAATTCTTTACAGTTTTTTTTAGAAAATTTTCTCCATTTTCCGGCAATAACAAAACTTGCCGCTAATCGTTTTACATCCCATTCCCAAGGTCCCGGAAAAGTTTCATCAAAATCATTAATATCAAAAACCAGTTTGCGTTCTGGCGTTGCAAATCCTCCAAAATTCATTAAATGACAATCACCGCAGAGTTGTAAATCTATTCCTGTATTGGGCGTCTGCTCAAGATCTGCTGTCATAATTGCGGCGGCTCCGCGAAAGAATGCGAAAGGCGATTCCATCATTCTGGTATATCGGATAGGCAGTAAACTTTCGATTCTTCCTATACTGGTTCTTATTAAAATGTCTACAGGATCTTCGCGATTTTCTGACGGCACATATTGCTGATGAGAGGAGCGGGGCACAATTTTTCTAATCGCTCTGCCTTTTTCATAGCGTTCTGTTTTTGATGCCGTTGGATCAAATAAAATCTCGTTGTTATCCGTTTTTTCGGTCATAGGAATGATTTATTTTACTTCTGTCACGTCTCTAATTTTCCATGGAATATGTCATATCTTTAATTAAGATGTGAGTTCCTATTTTTTTATTAGACGGTTTTAAGATCCCGGAAATACAAATGCTACAACAGCTCTTAGACCCCAATCAGGTTTTATAGATTGATGTCCTACAATTGGAATTAACGGCATCACAGCAAATTGCATTGTCTGACTGCCTAATTTTGTAATTGCGCCAACATTTGGACTAAGCGTAATAAGTGTTGTGTTTCCCTGCCAGTTTTGTGTAATTTCTGAACTGACCCCTAAACTTGCACCGCTTTTATAACTATGTGTTAGAAATATCTGAGTGTAAAATTGATTGAAATCAGCGCGATCTGATGCTCCTGCTACTGACCAAATTTGATTGGCTAAAAAACCTATAGATAGTCCTTTTCCCTGATGCATAACCAAAACACTTGGCCCAATTCCAAATTTTTCTGTTCCTAAAAGTTTTTCTGTAGCGGTTGGTACTAAAAAGGCCGGACCAGCCCCAAAGATGATTCCTTTTGTTTTAGGAGCAAAAAAGGCTGTTATTGTTGCATCGCTTAAACCAAACTCGTGCGTGTTTGCTCCCGTTACATCCTGCTGATCTACAACCGGGAGAATATAGCGAGTAATTAAGTTGAGATTCTCACTCAATTTAAATGGAACAACAGGTTGTATATTAATCTGATATTTTATTCCATTGTATGGACCAATCCCGTAAGTAAGATTATTTTGCAGCGGGACACTAATTAAACTTGCGACGGGATTAGCCAGTTTATCTGCCAGTTCCTGTGCGCTTGCTCCTGTTTTTGGCGGTGCATCTTGTGCACAAACATTAAATGACAATATAAAAAAAGCCGTACTGAGAAATAATATCGTAATTCGTTTCATAGTAATTCATTTAAGAAATCATTCATCGCAAAATCAAAATGAAACAACTTTTGGCCAGCAAAAGCTGTCTCATTAATCTTAACTAATTCAAAATTATTTATCTGCAAACACCTTTTTCCAATCGTCTTTTATGCTTACTACATGCCACTTGTTTTTTGCGGCTGTACTTAAGGATAAATTATCTTTTTCCTGGTAACTGTATTCTCTAATAGAATCGTTGTGGTTTATAAGCAGCTGAAATGAAGGATATTTATTTCCCTGCGAATATTTGAGCATGGCAATGTCTCCGGCTCCGCCTTCGTTACCGCAGGCAAAAACAGGACGCTGTCCAATATGCAGTTGTATGCCCACAGGTTTTCCTTCTTTATCATTAAAATGATCTAAAGCCGGTTCTCTTTGTACTGCATTTTTTGCATCATCGTATTTGTATTTGAAAGAAGTACCTACAACCTGATCTTTTGGAATCCCGTAAAAATCCTGAGATATTGCTCTCACGACTTCTATTGTTCCTCCAGTTACGATATAGGTTTTAAACCCGTTTGAGCGAAGATAATTTAACAGTTCCAGCTGAGGCTGATAACGTATTTGTTTTACGGGAACATTTTTTCCCGGATATTTTGCATCCTTAAAAAATGCATTAACCGAGGTTTCAAATTCATCTTCTGTCGTTCCGGTATGTGTTGCACCAACAAGCTGTATAAGAGCTTTGTCTCCGCCTTTTTCAAAGTAAGTTTTGTCTTTTTCGATCACGGCTTTAAAAGGCTGCTTTTGTGCCAATGCGGGATTAGCTTCAACCATTTTTTTTACCTGATAAAAAGCAAATAATTCCTGAACATACGGTTTTTCGGCCCATAATGTTCCGTCGTTATCAAAAGTGGCGATTCTGTCTTCTATGGGAATAAAATCCGGGCTGCCTTTTTTGGTTACTTTTTCTACATAAGAAATAATATCTTCTTTTAAAGGTCCGTTATTCCAGCTTGGCAGCGGATCGCCTGCTATAACCGCAGAACTGTCTTTTGGATTAACACTTACCGCTTCTTCTGATTTGTTTTTACAGGAAAAAAGAAAAAAAGGCAACAGTGCTAATACATATATTTTTTTATGTATCATGGTGTCGATTTTTAATTTATAGAGCTTGAAACAGGGAGATTCAAGCTCTATTAAAATTTATATTTCTTTATTTTTTCTTTTTCGTTTCTGCTTCTTCTTCTTTTAATTTAGGCATCACATTTTTTTCAATATATTTTTGTGCCTTAATTGCTTTCATCTCTTCTTCCATAATGGTATACGCAGAGAAACTTGGCGGGATTGATCTTGGAGGAAATTCTTTAAAGGTTTCTGCAAATACAACCACATCCTGAATAGCTCCATACATTAACTGTACATGATTCATCTGCCAGTCCCAAAATGTATTTGAAGTTATATCTGCTCTTTCAAAAGGATCTTGGTATAGATTAAATATTTTTTGCAAACGCAGTTTAGTAAAAGGTTCTGCCCAAACTCCCATTGTACCACCTAGACGCTGTTCTGCGAAAACATATTTATAGTCTCCTTCTCTTAAACCAACCAAAAGGCCGTCATCATCTGTGTAAAAGAATTTATCTCTGGCACTTTTTTGCGTTTTACCTCGCAAGAAATTACTTTGATCAAAACCGTCTAAATGTACTTTATAGGTTTTTCCATTAGCATTATATCCTTTCAAAAGTTTATTTGTAATATCAGGTTCTCCTGCAATTGAGGCAAAGGTTGGAATCCAGTCATTATGACTCATCAACTCAGTTGTAACAGTTCCAGGTTTAATTACACCCGGCCAGCGTACAATACATGGTACACGGAAAGCTCCATCCCAGTTGGTGTTTTTTTCAGAACGAAATGGTGTCATGGCTCCATCTGGCCATGTATTCATGTGTGGTCCGTTATCTGTAGAATACACTACAATTGTATTATCAGCAATTCCTAAATCGTCTAATGCTTTTAAAATACTTCCTATTGTTTCATCGTGTTCGATCATACCGTCGATATATTCACTGTCTCCGTGTGTGTATCTTCCTCTGTGTTCTGCTCTAACATGCGTACGCAGGTGCATACGTGTAGCATTGAACCAGCAGAAAAATGGTTTGCCTGCTGCGTTTTGTCTTTTTATAAAATCGATAGCTGCTGCAGATGTTTCATCATCTACTGTTTCCATTCTTTTTTTAGTAAGAGGTCCTGTATCTTCAATTCTTTGTTTTCCAATTTTCCCAAAACGAGGATCAACTGTACCATCATCTGTATTTGTAGCTGTACATTTTAATACTCCTCTTGGTCCGAATTTTTTCAGGTATTCTGGATCTTTAGGATAATCTGGTAATTCTGGCTCTTCTTCAGCATTTAAATGATACAGATTTCCAAAAAATTCGTCAAAACCATTTACCGTTGGCAAATTTTCATTACGATCTCCTACGTGGTTTTTACCAAACTGACCTGTTACATATCCTAAACTTTTCATGATACCGCCTATAGAAGGATCTAATTGACTCATACCCATTGGCGCACCAGGGAAACCTACTTTTGTAAGCCCGGTTCTAAGACCGTGCTGTCCTGTTAAAAAAGCAGCGCGCCCGGCTGTACAGCTTTGTTCTCCGTAATAATGAAGGAAACGTAATCCCTCATTAGCTAAACGATCTATATTAGGAGTTGTATATCCCATAAGTCCGTCACTGTAGGCACTAATATTTGTAGTTCCAATATCATCACCCCATAATACTAAAATGTTGATTTTTTTATTCTGAGCTTTCACCTGAACAATTGTGAAGCATACTAATGCAAAGAGCATTAAGGCATTTCTAAGTTTACTTTGTTTCATGGTAATAAGATTTGTTAATAAATTCGTTCTATAATGGTTTTTTATGTAATCGAACTAATTTTTTCTACTAACATTTTGTAGAAAATAACCTATACTAAAAAAGTAGCTTGTTAAGCATTTCACTGTTGGATAAATAAGGGGGAATTTCAACAGTAATTTTTTTAACGTTTTGTTAAGGATCTCAAAATTAAAAAATAAAAAACCTAACAACCTTATTTTTAAGACACTACATTGTTGCAAATTATAACTTGCAACATCAAAAAGGCGTTATTCTGCCCTAAAACATTTTAATTTATGGTTTGGAGCATCTGCTAAAAAACAAGAGTTTGGATTTTTTGTTTGGAAAGTTTAAACTGAAACAATTTTCACTCAGGGTATAAAAGCAAAAAAGCCACCCGATTTACCGGATGGCTTTTTAAAAGTATATTTAGGATCTTTTACAGAAACTATTCTATCTCAGAAACTCTCATGGTGTTAACCATTCCTTTATCTTTAATTGGCATTGCAGCAAGGTTGATTAAATAATCTCCTTTTTGTGCATAACCTTTTTCAATTGCAATTTGATTTACATCAGTTACAGTATCATCTGTACTTTCTTCATTATCATAGTAGAAAGATTTAACTCCCCATAATAAATTCAATTGTGTTAAGATTCTTCTGTTTGAAGTAAATACTAAAATATGAGCCGTTGAAGGTCTCCAAGCCGAAATTTGGAAAGCTGTGTAACCACTGTTTGTTAAAGTACAAATTGCTTTAGCTTCGATTTCATTTGCTAATAAAGCTGCCTGGTGGCAAACTGTTTTAGTAACAAAACGTTTAGTTTTAATTTGTGGTGTATTTTGAGGCACTTGAATAAGCGGAGAGTTTTCTACAGCTTCGCAAATTTGTGCCATTCTTTGAATTACTTGTACTGGATAGTTTCCTGTTGCAGTTTCTCCAGACAACATTACTGCATCTGCTCCGTCCATTACTGAGTTTGCAACGTCGTTTACTTCTGCTCTTGTTGGAGTTAAACTTGTAATCATTGTTTCCATCATTTGTGTAGCAACGATAACAGGAATTCTAGCTGTTTTAGCTCTTCTGATCAAATCTTTTTGTACTAATGGAACTTCGTGAGCAGGAAGCTCAACACCAAGATCTCCACGAGCCACCATTAAACCATCGCAATATGCTACAATTTTATCCATGTTCTCTAGAGCTTCCGGCATTTCAATTTTAGCAATAATTGGAATTTTATATTCTGAATGCTTCGCGATTAATTCTTGTAAATCTTGTAAATCGCGCGGTGTTTTCACGAATGAAAGTGCGATCCAGTCTACTTTTTGTTCGATTGCAAAAATGGCATCAGCAATATCTTTTTCAGTTAAAGCTGGTAAAGAAATTTTTGTATTTGGAAGATTAACTCCTTTTTTAGATTTTAATTCTCCGCCCTGAATAACTTTAGCAACAACTTCTGTTTTTTTATCTGTTGAAACAATTTCGAAAATAAGTTTACCATCATCAAGCAAAATACGCTCTCCAACATTTACATCATTTGGGAAATTCTGATATTTCATGAATGCTTTTTTTGCATTTCCGATAATATCTTCTGCAGTTGTAAAAGTAATTTCATCTCCATCATGTACAACAGTACCTTCTTCCATTACACCAACTCTAAGTTTTGGTCCCTGCAAATCTCCAAGAATCGCTGTAGTATAACCAAACTCTTCGTTTAATCCTCTAATGATGTCAATTTTTTCTTTTACTCCTTCGTAATCTGCATGCGAAAAATTGATTCTAAACACATTAACCCCTGCATCAATCATATCTTTAATGATCTCTCTTGTACTACAGGCAGGCCCAAGTGTAGCAACAATTTTGGTTTTCTTATTTGTTAACATTTTTTTTAAAAAATTAGATTGTTTTTTGATTTTATTTTATTGGTATCTACAGCATATATTGCTGCGATACTTTCTATTGAATTTAGTTTTTGCTGAATTTCTGAAAAATCAACAGCCTCTTCGCTGTTATCGATTTTCAGGAAAAAATCTACTTTTTTGAATTCAGGAAGTAAATGAATTGTTGTAGAAACCTCACTTGTTTCATTAGAAAACAAATTCTGGAAATCATTTGTACTCACAGAAATGATCTCATTTTTATTCTGAATCAAATTCCATGATACAGCTTTCTCAGAATCATAATAATAAAATCTCGAAAAATTTGCCTCACCTTCTTTAGTCTGAGCATGGATCTCGTTTTTGCTCTTACTTAAGTTAATCGGAAGGTTCTTATTGATAAAATAGGCCAATCTATAATCTTCTAATGAAGTATGAATTGCCATTAAATAATAATCAATTTCGTCAAATTCATCTAAATCCAATCTATGAATAGCCATGTCATGAAAAATCAAGTTGTAAATATACTATTTCTAACGGAGCATCAATAGTTATAAGCAGCTTGTTTTTATTAATTTATAAACGAAAACGATTTAGCGTTAAGAAAACTACAGCATTTTTGTAATTATTTCTTGTCAATTTTTTCCTGAAATGCAAAATAGGCTCTTTGCGAAGCTTTTTCTTCTGCTTTCTTTTTTGAAGTTGCCCGCGCTCTTGCGACCACTTTATCGTCTATACTTAATTTGACACCAAACAAACGCTGTCCGTCGATGCCATTATCTTCAAAAATGTCGTAGTGAAAGATTCTCTTTTCTTTCTGACACCATTCGATAACTAAACTTTTATAACTAATTACTTTTCCTTCGAGTCTCGCAATATCAACATAAGGCGTAATTACTCTTTTTTGAATAAATCTTTCGCAGTACGAATATCCTTTATCTAAATATATAGCTCCAATAAGCGATTCGAAAATATTACCATGAATGTTTTCTCCAAAATGCTGTACTGGTACTTTGCTCTCTACAAAACGCACTAAATTCAAATCTTTGCCAAGTTCATTTAAATGTTCGCGGCTCACGATTTTTGAACGCATTTTTGTTAAATAACCTTCGTCTCCATTTGGCGCCTTATTAAACAAATGTGCAGCAATTACAGCACTTAACATTGCATCTCCTAAAAATTCAAGTCTTTCGTAATTTATAGGATGTCCTGCTTCATCTAATTTGTTTGATGATCTATGTGTAAAGGCTTTTTTATAAAATTCGATATTTATAGGCTGAAAACCAAGAATTTTCTGAATAGTGTCAAAAAAAATCCCGTCTTCTAGAGAACGGGATTTAGAAAATATTTTTTTGATAATATTCATATCCGAAAATTAGTCAGCTAATTTTTTAAACAATACACAAGCATTGTGTCCGCCAAAACCAAACGTGTTACTCATAGCAACATTCACTTCTCTTTTTTGAGGTTTGTTTAAAGTAAGGTTTAATGATGGATCAATATTTTCATCAACAACAGTATGGTTAATCGTTGGAGGAACAATTCCGTGCTGCATTGCCAAAATAGAAGCAATTGCTTCGATAGCTCCGGCAGCGCCAAGTAAGTGTCCTGTCATTGATTTTGTTGAATTGATGTTAATGTTTTTAGCGTGTTCACCAAAAACATTACTGATTGCTTTTAATTCAGCCACATCTCCAAGTGGAGTAGAAGTTCCGTGAGTGTTGATATGATCAACATCTTCCGGGTTCATTCCGGCATCTTTTAGTGTATTTTTCATTACTGCGATAACTCCAATTCCTTCCGGATGCGGTGCTGTTAAATGGTAAGCATCAGATGACATTCCGCCGCCGCCAATTTCACAGTAAATTTTTGCGCCTCTTGCTTTTGCGTGCTCATAATCTTCAAGAACTAAAGCTCCTGCTCCTTCTCCTAAAACGAAACCATCTCTGGTTGCATCAAAAGGTCTTGAAGCTGTTTCAGGACTTTCATTTCTTGTAGATAAAGCGTGCATTGAACTAAAACCACCCATACCTGCAATGGTAACAGCAGCTTCAGAACCACCAGACACAATAACATCACACATTCCTAAACGAATGTAGTTAAAAGCATCGATTAATGCATTTGCAGAAGATGCACATGCAGAAACGGTAGTATAATTTGGTCCCATATACCCGTTACGCATTGAAATATGCGCAGGAGCAATATCGGCAATCATTTTAGGTATAAAAAACGGATTGAATTTTGGAGTTCCGTCACCTTTTGCATAATACATTACTTCTTCCTGGAAAGTTTCTAAACCTCCAATTCCAGCTCCCCAGATAACACCTACTCTAGTTTTGTCGATATTATCATTTGTTAGACCAGCATCTTTAATAGCTTCGTCACTGGCAGCAATTGCATACTGAGCAAATTTATCTAGTCTGCGAGATTCCTTGCGATCCATGTAATCTTCAATGTTGAAGTTTTTTACTTCGCAGGCAAATTTCGTTTTATGCTTCTCTGTATCATAATATGTGATAGGAGCGGCTCCGCTTACCCCATTCACAAGTGCATTCCAATATTCCTGGATATTATTCCCGATAGGAGTAAGTGCACCTAATCCTGTTACAACAACTCGCCTTAATGCCATAAAATATGTATTTTGTGTCTTTAAACAAATAAAACCCATGCTTTCTTAACTGTATTGCTACTTAAGAGCCATGGGTATTACAATATAAATATATCTTTTTGATTGAAAATCAATCGAAATTTAAATTTTAAAAAATAATAACACCCGATTTCTAGAAATTTCAATTTTTTAGAAAACAAACTCCAATTTTGGAATTTGGATATTCAAACTTTGGAATTTTTAAAATTCGGGTGTGGTATTATTATTTTTTAGCTTCCTCGATATAAGAAATAGCTTGACCTACAGTAGCAATGTTTTCTGCTTGATCGTCTGGAATTTGAATATCAAATTCTTTTTCGAATTCCATAATAAGCTCAACAGTGTCTAATGAGTCAGCTCCTAAATCATTAGTGAAGCTTGCTTCTGTTACAACTTCGTTTTCGTCAACACCTAATTTGTCTACGATAATCGCTTTTACTCTTGATGCAATGTCTGACATAATCTTTAATTTTAGAATTTAATTTGTTGGCAAAAATAAAAAACTTTATTTTAAAACAACTATTTAGTTTATAAATGTGACACTAATTTATAAAATTAATTTCAAGAAAGGTCTTTTAAAGCTATTTATTTTCGATTTTTATTCCGTTTTTTGCATTCTAAAAATAAATTCAATCATGAAAAAAATTATCGTTTTTGCCTCAGGATCAGGAACTAACGCAGAAAACATTATAAAATATTTTTCGAATATCGAAATTGCCAAGGTCGTTTCGGTTTTTACAAATAATGCTTCGGCAAAAGTTATTGACAGAGCAAAAAATCATCAAATTCCGGTCGAAATCTTCTCAAAAAACGAACTTTTAGAACGAAATATATTACAAAAAATACAAAAAATCGACCCAGATTTGATTGTCCTTGCCGGTTTTTTACTCAAATTTCCTGAAAACATAATTGAGCAGTATCCGAATAAAATAATCAACATTCACCCTGCACTTTTACCTAAATATGGAGGCAAGGGAATGTACGGAATGCACATTCACAGGGCGATAGTGAATAATAAGGAAAAAGAAACCGGAATTTCTATTCATTATGTAAATGAGAATTATGATGAAGGAGGTATTATATTTCAGCAAAACGTTCTTTTAACCGAAGAAGACACTCCTGAAACTGTTGCTGAAAAGATTCATGAATTAGAACAAAAACATTTTCCTGAAATCATCCATAGATTATTAGATGCAAATTCTTAAATATAAATTCAAATTTTAGATAAAGCCATATAATCTGCAATCTAAAGTCTACAATCTAAAATAAATAAATGAGTCACGAAGTACATATATATACAGATGGTGCAGCAAAGGGAAATCCCGGCAATGGCGGTTACGGCGTGGTAATGGAATTGGTAGGCACTCCTTATAAAAAAGAATTCTATGAGGGCTTTCGCCTGACTACCAATAACCGAATGGAACTTCTGGCTGTAATTGTGGGTTTAGAAAAACTCAAAAATCCCAACATGAAAGTCTTAGTAATTTCAGACTCCAAATACGTTGTTGATTCTGTCGAAAAAAAATGGGTTTTTGGCTGGGAAAAAAAAGGATATACGGGAAAAAAAAATCCTGACTTGTGGAAACGTTTTTTAATTGCTTACCGAAAACATAAGGTTGATTTTAAATGGATAAAAGGACACAATAACCATCCGCAAAACGAACGCTGCGACCAGCTTGCTGTAATGGCATCAATGCAGCCAAAACTTTCTGTTGATGTTTATTACGAAACCATAGGATCTAAAGAATAAAAAAGGGCATCAAATATTTGATGCCCTTTTTTACTAACTTAAACTTTTACTTGTCTTATTCTTTATCCAGATCTTTGGCAGTTTTAAATCCTGTTAAAAGTCCAATTCCGGCCATTATAAAAATAATCGAAGGATAAACAGCTCCATCATTAAGAGAAGTATAGGTTGTGATTAGTAAAGCCAGAAAAATTCCAACTCCGCTTCCTATTAACAAGAAAGCCAGATTCACAACAAATATTTTCCAGGCCGGAACGCCGCTTCCTTTTCCCTGCAAAAAGATACTTGCATCTACTCCTTTTTCTATAAGAGCCAGACGTTCTCTGTTTCTGGTTGAATAAATTAAATAAACGATCCCGAAGATCATTAAGAAAAAACTAACTGGAATTAAAATTTTGTCGTCCATAATATTTACGTTTTTAAATTGATTGATACTCCATATGACGAGACTTTTTAAATTGAGGTTACAGCTTTTGGAAAAAAAATTCAAATTTTAAATTCGAAACCCCAAAACCAACTGATAATCAATTAATTTTGATTTGATTTTATTTCCCGACACAGCTTTGCCAAACTTTAAAACCTTGTCAAAGTTCAACTCCTATACTTATTATATATTAAAGAGTGGAATTTGGAATTTGAGTTTTAAAAAATTTAGAATTTATTTTCAACTTTCTTGTAACCCAAACAAACAACTTGTCGTCCTATATAATATGAGCACAATAAATGATCAGCATTATATCGATAAAATTCTGCAGGGCGAGACAAATGCGTTTGCCGTTCTTGTGGATCGTTATAAAGATATGATCTTTACATTAGCACTCAAAATGGTAAAAAACCGGGAAGAAGCTGAAGAAGTTGCACAAGACACGTTTATAAAGATTTATAGTTCACTGAATAAATTTAAAGGCGATTCTAAATTTTCGACTTGGATTTATAAAATCGCTTATAATACTTGTCTGGACAGATTAAAGAAAAGTAAAAAAGAGGATTTAAATATTTCTATTGATGACTTTTCTTCGCACTTAATTAAAACGATGGATAATGCTTTGAGCACTTTAGAAGAAAAAGAACGAAAGCAGACCATTCAGAAATGTTTAAATTTGTTACCCAATGAAGAAAACTTCCTTTTGACTTTATTTTATTTTGACGATCAGAATTTAGAAGAAATTGGAAAAATCATGAATATATCGGCAAATAATGCTAAAGTAAAATTATTTAGAAGCCGACAAAAATTAGCCGTAATTTTGAGACAGCAGTTAGAACCCGAAATAATAGAATGTTATGAAAGAGAGCGATAAAAATATAGAACAACTTATTGAAAAAGTGATGGCCGAAGACAAACTGCAGTCGCCATCAATAGATTTTACTTCTAAAATTATGGCAAATATTCAAGCTTTAGAAGAGAAAAAATTAAGTGTATACAAACCTTTAATTTCTAAACCAATCTGGATTTCGATTGGAATAGCTGTGGCTTTATTGGTGATTTATATTTCGCTTTTTTCAGTTTCAGAAAACAATATTGAAATTGAACAAGTCGGGAAATTATATTCTGATAAGATCGCAAATTCATTTTCAGGAATTCATTTCTCTAAAAACATCATGTACGCGATATTGATTGTTCCTTTTATGATTTTGATTCAAGTTGGAATTTTGAAAAATTATTTTGATAAGAAGTATGAGTTGTAGACAGCTTTAAAAATATCGGAATTTTCCAAAAATAAAACTTGCGATTTAAATCCAAAAAATATATTTTAAGCACTAATTAAACCCAAATATAATTCATTCATTTACACCATAATTAGACCCGAAATCGATATTATTTTTTTATGAAAATTTTGAGAACCTAAACCGTTGCAAGATTGTAACTTATAGAGTATCTTTGCACCCTAATTCGAAATTCATAAAATGAATAAATTATTGATTGTTGGAACAGTTGCTTTCGACGCGATTGAAACTCCTTTCGGAAAAACAGATAAAATTTTAGGTGGTGCTGCAACGTACATTGGTTTATCAGCTTCATTTTTTAACTTGCAATCGGCCATTGTTTCTGTAGTTGGCGACGATTTCCCTCAAGAACATTTAGATCTTTTAACTTCAAAAAATATTGATATCTCTGGTATCGAAATTGTAAAAGGAGGAAAGACTTTTTTCTGGAGCGGTTTGTACCACAATGATTTAAACTCTAGAGACACTCTTGCAACTGAGTTGAACGTTTTAGCTGATTTTCAGCCAAAAGTTCCTCAAAACTACAAAGATGCTGATGTTGTGATGTTAGGAAACTTACATCCATTAGTACAAAGCAGTGTTTTAGATCAAATGGAGAAAAAACCAAAATTAGTAGTTTTAGACACTATGAACTTTTGGATGGACTGCGCTCTTCCGGAATTATTAGACGTTATTAAACGTGTAGATGTAATTACAATCAATGACGAAGAAGCAAGACAACTTTCAGGCGAATATTCATTAGTAAAAGCGGCATCCAAAATCCAGGATATGGGACCAAAATATGTGGTAATCAAAAAAGGAGAACACGGCGCACTTTTATTCCACAATAGAGAAGTTTTCTTTGCACCAGCTTTACCATTAGAAGAAGTTTTCGATCCAACCGGAGCCGGAGATACTTTTGCAGGTGGTTTCTCTGGATTTATTGCACAAAGCGAAAACATTTCTTTTGCAAACATGAAAAACGCAATTATTTACGGATCAAATTTAGCTTCGTTCTGCGTAGAGAAATTTGGAACCGAAAGGATGGAAACATTAAGCAAAGCCGAAGTAGCGATTCGATTACAGCAATTTAAGTCGTTAACTCAGTTTGACATAGAAATATAATGCCTAAGAGCCTCGATAAAACGGGGCTTTTTTATTACGTTAATACACACAACTTACAACACAACAAAAAAATAAAAAAACAATGAGCGACGCTTTAAAACACGAATGTGGTATAGCCTTAGTCAGACTTCTTAAACCGCTTGAATATTATAAAGAAAAATACGGAACTGCATTTTACGGAATTCAGAAAATGTATTTAATGATGGAAAAACAGCACAACCGCGGACAAGACGGAGCTGGTTTTGCTAGTATTAAATTTGATGTTGAGCCTGGACAACGCTACATCAGCAGAGTTCGTTCTAATCATTCACAACCTATCCAAGATGTTTTCAAACAAATCAATGAGCGTGTTAGCGAAGAACTAAAAGCTCATCCTGAATTGGGAGACAACATGAAAGATTTAAAAGCAAATATTCCTTATGTTGGAGAATTGTTTTTAGGTCACGTCCGTTACGGAACTTTTGGAAAAAACAGCATCGAAAGTGTTCACCCATTTTTACGTCAAAGTAACTGGATGCACCGTAACTTGATTTTGGCAGGAAACTTCAACATGACAAATGTTAAAGAGCTTTTCGAAAATCTGGTTGAATTGGGTCAGCATCCAAAAGAAATGGCTGATACTGTTACCGTAATGGAAAAAATTGGTCATTTCTTAGACAAAGAAGTAATGCAATTGTACCAAGATTGTAAAGCTGAAGGATATTCTAAAAGAGAAGCTTCTCCAGTTATTGCAGAACGTTTGGATATTGCTAAAATATTAGCTCGTTCGGCTAAAAACTTAGACGGTGGTTATGCTATGGCCGGTTTATTAGGTCATGGTGATGCTTTTGTTTTTAGAGATCCAGCCGGAATTCGTCCAGCTTATTTTTACCAAGATGACGAAGTTGTTGTTGTAGCTTCTGAAAGACCAGTTATCCAAACTGTATTTAATGTTCCTTTTGAAAGCGTTCAGGAAATTGATCCGGGGAATGCTTTGATTATCAAAAAGAACGGAAATGTTTCTATGAAACAAATCCTGGAACCAACAATCAAAAAAGCTTGTTCATTCGAAAGAATTTATTTCTCAAGAGGAAGTGACGCCGAAATTTACCAAGAACGTAAAGATTTAGGAAAACTAATTTTACCTGCTGTTCTTAAAGCAATTGACAGCGATACAGATAACACTGTTTTCTCATATATTCCTAATACAGCTGAAACTTCATTTTATGGTTTAGTCGAAGCTGCACAGGATTTCTTAAATCAGAGAAAAAACAATTATATTCTAGAAAATAGAAATACGTTAACCGCTGAAACACTTCAGGAACTTTTAGCTGTAAAAATACGTACAGAGAAAGTTGCTATTAAAGATGCTAAACTCAGAACCTTTATTACAGAAGACAGCAGCCGTGACGATTTAGTAGCTCACGTTTATGATGTTACCTACGGAGTAATTAAACCAGAAGATAATTTAGTAATTATCGACGATAGTATTGTTCGTGGTACTACATTGAAAATGAGTATCATTAAAATGATGGATCGTTTGAAACCAAAACGTATCGTAATCGTTTCATCTGCTCCGCAAATTCGTTATCCTGATTGCTACGGAATTGATATGGCAAAACTTGAAGGTTTAGTTGCTTTTAGAGCAGCACTTGCTTTATTAAAAGAAAGAAACCTTTACCATATTGTAGACGAAGTTTATGCTAAATGTAAAGCACAAGAAAATTTCGAAGATAAAGATGTTGTGAATTATGTTACAGCAATATATGATCAATTTACTGACGAAGAAATCTCAGATAAAATTGCAGAAATGCTAAGCTCTCCGGAAATTAATGCCGAAGTAAAAATCATATTTCAAACTGTAGCTGATTTACACATAGCATGTCCTAAAAATTTAGGCGATTGGTACTTCACTGGAGACTATCCTACTCCGGGTGGAAATCGTGTCGTAAATCGTGCTTTTATGAATTTTTACGAAGGAAAAGACGCCAGAGCGTATTAATAAAATACTAACAAAAGGTTAAATTGTGCATTTCATCGGTTTTTTTTGCCGTTCATCCTGTTTCTTTGGTAGAATTGAAAAGCTGCGATACTTTTGAGATACCATAACATTAGTAGGTTAAGTTTATGGTAGATTTGGGGCAAAAAGGGTGGAAGAAATTCCACCTTTTTTATTGGAATAAACTGAAACATTTCAATTTTAGACAATTATCTTCATTTTGTCGGATATATTTACCTTTCATCAGAATTTTTTTTTTCACAAAAATAGCTGCCATACATTTACTAAACCATAACATTAGTAGGTTAAGTTTATGGTAGATTTGGGGCAAAAAAGGTGGAAGAAATTCCGCCTTTTTTATTTTCTTCTTATTAGGTATTGCTCTACAGAGCTTACATTGACTTTATCGAATATATTTGCTTTTTATCTAAAAAGTTTTTTTCATAAAAATAGTCACCATACATTTACTAAACCATAACATTAGTAGGTTAAGTTTATGGTAGATTTGGGGCAAAAAAGGTGGAAGAAATTCCGCCTTTTTTATTTTCTTCTTATTAGGTATTGCTCTACAGAGCTTACATTGACTTTATCGAATATATTTGCTTTTTATCTAAAAAGTTTTTTTCATAAAAATAGTCACCATACATTTACTAAACCATAACATTAGTAGGTTAAGTTTATGGTAGATTTGGGGCAAAAAAGGTGGAAGAAATTCCACCTTTTTTATTTTCTTCTTTTAAGAGAGAGGAGTAAAGATTATAGAAGAAACACTCTAAAAAATATGAACCAAAAAAAACGAGCACCTTTAGGCACTCGTCTTTTTTCTATAATCTTTATTCTATTTTTTCTTACTTGTCTAAAGCAAATCTTCTTGCAACTTCTGTCCAGTTAATTACACTGAAGAAAGCTTCAATATAATCTGGTCTTCTGTTTTGGTAGTTTAAGTAGTAAGCATGTTCCCAAACGTCCATTCCTAAGATTGGAGTTCCACCGTGACCAGCAACTTCCGGCATTAATGGGTTATCTTGATTTGGAGTACCTACAACTTCTAATTTTCCTCCTTTTTGAACTGTTAACCAAGCCCATCCAGAACCAAACTGAGTTGCTCCGGCTTTAGCAAATTTTGCTTTAAACTCTTCGAAACTTCCAAAAGAAGATTCAATAGCAGCTAATAAATCTCCTGTTGGCAATCCTCCTCCGTTTGGAGACATTACAGTCCAGAATAAATTGTGGTTATAAAAACCTCCACCATTGTTACGAACTGCTGCGTTAGATTTATCTAAGTTAATTAAGATGTTTTCGATTGTTTTTCCTTCTAAATCTGTTCCAGCAATAGCTGCGTTAAGATTAGTAGTGTATGCATTGTGGTGCTTTGTATGATGGATTTCCATTGTACGTGCATCAATATGTGGTTCTAATGCATCGTATGCATAAGGTAATTGTGGTAATTCAAAAGCCATGGTAATATGATTTTTATGGTTTATAAATAATTTATCCCAAATTTAGACATTTAACTTTGGAATTGAAAATACTATTTCGTTATAATTGAATTAAATTCACTGATAATTTACATTTTTACAATATAAACATCTGAAAATCTTTATTTTCCATTAAATGTCGTCATGGTATTTTCTAAACCTGCCGTTCCAAAAGTTTTTATAATTTCTGCTGAAACTTCTAAACGCTCAGGCAGTTTTGCTTCTTCTTCAGCATTCCATTCTCCTAAAACATAATCTATCTGCTGTCCTTTTTTGAATTGATCGCTGATACCAAATCTATATCGGGTATAATTTTGTGTATTTAGAACTAAATTGATGTTTTTAAGTCCGTTGTGACCACCATCGCTTCCTTTTGGCTTGATACGAATTGTTCCAAAAGAAAGATTTAAATCGTCTGTAATAACCAAAATATTCTCTAATGGAATATTTTCCTTATCCATCCAATATTTTACAGCCTTTCCGCTTAAATTCATGTAAGTATTTGGTTTAAGCAGAAAGAAAGTTCTGCCTTTGAATTTGTATTCAGCCAAAGAACCTAATTTTACGGTTTCGAATGAAAGTCCTTCTTTTTTGGCCAAAAAGTCTAACACTTTAAATCCAATATTGTGTCGCGTGTTTACGTATTCAGCGCCTATGTTTCCTAATCCTACGATTAAATATTTTTTACTCACGTTTTTTATATTGTTTTTTTGGTGTTCGTGAACTTCCGGTTTTATATTATCTTCTGTGTTCTCTTCTTTTGGTATTGATGAAAACAGTTTTGTTATCCATTTTATCATGTTTGCAAAAGTAAGATTAATTAGAGAATGTGGCAATTGGATAATTAGATAATTTGGGAATGTAGGAATTAGATAATTGTTTACCATTTGTGATTTAACCGCAAAGCACGCAAAGGTTTACGCTAAGAACGCAAAGAAAATGTCTCTAGTAGATTTATACAAAGTTATATTGATTTACTATTTTATTGGACTAAGCAGACTCGAAGTACTTTCACAATAAAAACCTTAGCACCTAAGTATCTTAGAAACTTAGCATCTAAAAAAAAGCCCCAATCGTAAGATTGAGGCTTTTTGTATTGAGTGAAAAAAATTATTTTTTCTTTCCTTTTGCAGGAGCTTTTGCAGCTTTTGCAGCTTCTTGAGCAGCTTTCATAGCAGCACGAGAGATTCTTACCTGAGCAACAACTGTGTTGTCTGGGTGCATAATTTTGTACTCTGGTTTTCCAACTTTAGTAACATATAATTTGTTACCCATTTCAAGTGGAGTAATGTCAGCTTCAACAAAATCAGGAAGATTTGCTGGTAAAGCTTTAACTTTTAATTTACGTTGGTTTAAACGTAAAACACCTCCCGCAAGAACACCTTTAGATGTACCAACGATTTTCACAGGAACTTCCATTGTGATTTCTTTATCATCAAATAATTGGAAGAAGTCGATGTGTAAAATTTTGTCAGTTACAGGGTGAACCTGGATATCTTGCAAAATTGCATTGAATGATTTTCCTTTTCCAAGCTCAATCACAACTGTGTGTGCATTTGGAGTGTAAACCAAGTTTTTGAACGCTGCAGCGTCTGCTGAGAAGTGTACTGCCTGATTTCCTCCGTATAACACGCAAGGAACCGCTCCAGCATTACGTAAGGCTTTAGTTGACACTTTGCCCACGCTTTCTCTTTCTGATCCTTTAATTGTAATCGATTTCATTGTAAAAAAATATAGTTATTAAATAAATATTCTTAATTGTTGTAAGCTTTAGGCCATACGCTTTAGGCTTTTTTTGTAATTTCTACCAGCTTATGGCTTATTGCCTAAGCTTATAGCTTTTACATAATGAATTTTCCACTAATGGAATTGTTGTGGTGCACCATGTGCATAACTTCTGCGAAAAGAGGTGCACAACTCACTACTCTAATCTTGTCTGAATGTTTCTTTAACGGAATAGAATCGGTTACGATCAACTCAGTTAATTTTGAATTTTCAATTTTTTCATACGCACCGCCAGATAAAATAGCATGTGTACAAATTGCTCTTACACTTAGCGCTCCTTTTTCGATCATAAGATCTGCAGCTTTCGCTAAAGTTCCTCCTGTATCGATCATGTCATCTACTAAGATTACGTTACGACCTTTTACTTCACCAATCAATTCCATAGTGTCGATAACATTGGCAGCTTTTCTTTGTTTGTAACAGATTACTACATCTGATTCTAAAAACTTAGAGTAAGCATAAGCTCTTTTTGATCCTCCCATGTCTGGAGATGCAATCGTTAAATTTTCTAAATTTAAACTCTGCACGTAAGGCAAAAAGATTGTAGATGCAAATAAATGATCTACCGGTTTTTCAAAGAATCCCTGAATTTGATCTGCATGCAAATCCATCGTCATGATTCTTGTTGCTCCTGCAGCTGTTAATAGGTTTGCTACTAACTTAGCTCCAATCGGCACTCTTGGCTTATCTTTTCTATCCTGTCTTGCCCAGCCAAAATAAGGCATAACAGCTGTAATATGTCTTGCTGATGCACGTTTTGCTGCATCAATCATTAATAACAATTCCATCAAATTATCTGCCGATGGAAAAGTTGAACACACGATAAAAACGCGTAAACCTCTAATTGATTCTTCGTAAGACGGCTGAAATTCTCCATCACTATACGTTGACATCGTTACTTTTCCTAACGGAATTCCGTACTGTTCTGCAATTTTTTCTGCAAGATAAACACTTTGTGAACAAGCAAAAATTTTAGCTTCTGGTTCTAGGTGCGACATTATAATTTGTTGTTTTATTCCGTTACGCTTATAAAAATCCAGCAATATCTTTTAAGATAAAGCAGAATACGCATAAATGTCTCGGATGTAGTTAGTTGTGTGTGCTTCGTTTTAACGAGCTGCAAATTTATAAAATTAATCGAACACTGAAAGTAAATATTTGAGATTTTTTATTAGAATTTATAATTTTATTTTTTACATTTGCACCGTGTTAAAGGAATGGGCACATTATTGGTTCATTCTATTGCGTTAAAATAATTGATTTATCATTATTTTTTCGTCTGCTAAGCCCGGATGGCGGAATTGGTAGACGCGCTGGTCTCAAACACCTGTGGGAAACCGTGCCGGTTCGACTCCGGCTCCGGGTACATTAACGGAAAAGCTGTCAAAAATGACAGCTTTTCGTTTTTTAATACCTCTCCAAATCTTCATTTTTTTGATATCTGATTATTTTACAGGATATTTTTTATCTTTGAAACTCAGATTTTTTAATTCGAACAGCTCTACTTTTGAGCTTTCCGGAAATTAATACTCATTATGGAACAAAAAATACATCAGGGAAGAAACGTTAAACGTTTTAGAGAAATGCTTGGAATAAAACAAGAAGCTTTAGCTTTTGACCTTGGAGATGATTGGAATCAAAAGAAAATCTCTTTACTTGAGCAAAAAGATGTAATCGAAGAAAATTTATTAAAGCAAATCTCCGTTTCATTGAGAATTCCCGTTGAAGCATTTCAGAATTTTGACGAAGAACAAGCTGTAAATGTTATTGCGAATACTTATTCTTTCCAAGATTTCAAAGATAATGCTGTTGCTTCTGGATTTACCTATCAGCCTTCTTTCAATCCTCTTGATAAAATTGTTCAATTATACGATGAGAAAATCTCATTATATGAGCGTATGTTGAAAGAGAAAGATGAAATGATGCAAAGATTTGAAAACCTATTCAATAAATAAATTTAGATATAAATCTCAACAATAAATTAATAAGCTTTCTCAATCTGAGTCAGCTTATTTTTTTATAACACTTCACAACTCGCTTCATGCAAAACAGGAAAATTGCAGGAATTAGCTATAAAACATAATTGGTTTGCTTTAAAGTGTAAATTCAAAGCCAATTCTATTTGGTCTGAATTTGAGATTTTCACTTTTGGAAATAATTTTACCTCAACAAAACGCCCGCTTCCGTCTGGATTTACTTCCAAAGTTGCTTCTGCGTTGTCTAAATATTCAAGAACTTCTATTCCGTTTTGAGAACATATATATAAATATGACATCATGTGGCAGGAAACCAAACTGCTTAACAATAAATCTTCCGGATTATATAACTCCGGGTCTCCTTTGAATGCTTTTGCTGCTGAAACTTCTAAAATTGGTTTTCCTTCAATTTTTACCTGATGGTTCTTACTATAGATTTTTAAAGACGAAACTTCTTTTTTTGAAGTCCAGTTTAACACTGCTTTGAATAAATGTTTGAATGCCATCTCCTTAATATTTCTCTTTTTAAATTTTATCTTTTTAAAGAAAAATGACCCGAAAAATTAATGTTTTCATTAAAATTAGCCTTAAACCAGTAATCGTCTGCTGGCATTTGACTTCCATTATAAAAACCATCCCATCCATGATCATTTGCAAAGAGTTCTTTTATTAATTTACCATATCTATCAAATATTGATATTTTAGAATTTGGAAATTTACTCGTGTTTTTTATATGCCAAAAATCATTATATCCGTCATTATTTGGAGTAAAGAATTTTGGATAATCAATTACGGTAACTTCTTTTGAATCCTGTCCACATCCTTCTTTATCTCTTAAATATACCACATAAGTTCCACCCTGAATATTAGAAAAATAATTGCTATTCTGATAATTTATTCCGTCTATAGAATATTCCAGACTTCCATCTGTTGTTGGAATAATTTCAATAAAATTATTATCTGATAATTCCTGATATCTTATTTGTTTGATTGTTGGCAAAACGGATCTTACTAATTCGAACTCAAATTTGTTTTCACAATAAATATCATTTTGAATTTTACCAACTGTCAACGTATATTTTCCTGCATTAATTAAATCGGCTTCGTATGTATTTGAAACAATATCTGTATCATTGAACTTCCAGGTATAACTGTCTAAATTATTAGCAACATTTACATGCAAAGAAGCTTCCAAATTGCACAAAAAATAAGTTTTTTCAATCATTACTGTTGGCAGATCATTTACGAATAAGTCTAAACTTGTTTCAGAATTGCAAAGTCTATTTATTTCATTCTCTACTCTTATTTTTATTGTTTGTGATTTTGCGTGAGTGTTTTGAAATAAAGCCGGTAGCGGACTTGGCAACGAATTTCCGTTAGCGTCAAAATACATCACTTTAAGCCCTGTTTGATTTCCTATAATTTCGGCTGTTAAATTGGACAAATCAAAAGTTGCAAAACCATTTCCTTCATCACACGCATATTTGTTTGACGGTTTATTTATGCTTGGTTGTGAAGATGTTTTTAAAATTAATGCTGTTTCTGCATAACAATTGGTTAGATTATTAGTTACTCTGACTTTTATAAAGTCTTGATTCTTAATAATATTTGTGTATGGATTAGGTAACGGACTTATTAATGGATTTCCATTGCTGTCAACATAAGAAACTTTCATTCCTTGTTGATTTCCCAAAACAGCAGATTCAATATTTGAAGTATCAAAGTATTCCGAAATGCCATCATTATTATCATCGCAACCTACTAACTCCTGCAAAGAATTTGCTACAGGCACCGGACTTACTATTAACTTAAATGTTGATTCGTTATAACAGTTCGTATTGGTATTGATCGCTCTTACTTTAATAATTTCTTCTTTTGCGATTAAATTCGTAACTGCATTTAAAGAACCCGATATTTTTTGTCCGTTTTGATGATAAAATTCAACGTTTAAGTCTGTCGAGATTCCTAAAATTGTAGTTTCAACGGACTTTAAATTAAACTGTGCAAAACTATTTCCGTTATCACAAACGATTAAATCGCTGACTGTTGACAAATTTGGCAATGGATTTACAATTAAGTCAAATGTAGTTTCAGAATAACAACATAAATTATCTTTATGACTTACTCTTATTGTTATAGTTTCTCTATCTTTAATCGTATTGGTGAACGGATTTGGCAGAGAACTATATTTCTTTCCGTTACCATCTATAAAAGAAACATCTTTATCTGTTTGTCCTCCTAAAACTTGCTGCATAACTGCCGAAACATCGAATGATTTTGAAATACCTGTTCCAGCTACATCTTCGCAAGCATAGATATTATTAATCCCATAAGCTTTTGGAGGTTCTTTTGCATTTATTGTTTCCGATAAATTTTCAACAGTTCCATCTTTACCTGTAACCTTTGCTGTGACAGTATATTTTCCATCTGCCGAAAAATCATGAAAAGGAGATAAATCTGTAGATATATTATCCGCCCCAGAAGCAGGATCTCCAAAATTCCATTCGACTGAAGCTACTTTTGACTGATCATCAATACTGAATTCTTTTAAAAATTCTGAGCATATATTTGAAAAATTCATTTCAAAATGGTTCGAAACATTTTTTACATTTCCCGTTACATTTATGTAGAAATTAGCATTTTGTATTCCGTCATCAACGGTAGAGAAATATTTATTATATCCAATATCAGGCGAACGACTACAGCCTCTAAACCATGAAACACCATTGTCTTGTGCTGAGCCGGCTATAAAAGCAACTTGTGATCCACTGCCTAACACAGGATTACTGCCTTTTTTAACTTCAACTAGTATTTTTTCAACACCTGCAGGTATTTTAATTGGGGTGTTAAAATCTATTTGGATTATTTGAGAATTATAACCTATAGCTGGAGGAACATCTATAATTTGACTGCTTCCAATTAAATTCGTTTCTGAAAAAGAAGCTGGAAAATTATCGTCAATTTTATAAATATTAAAACTAACAGTGGCCCCCCATGCTGTATTATTAACCCCAACCTGCCCAGAAGTAATAGTGAATTCTTCATTAGATGATATGCCAAAATCTTTCAGGTTAAAATCTCTAGCCCAATAATAAGTTGATCCATAACAGCCATACATGTCTGTCTTCACTAAATCATCACAAATGTTATGAGAGATGCGTGTAACTGAACCTGAACTTTTTGAATCAAATACTTCACCCGTTACTGTGATGTAAAAATTTGCATTTGGAACAGGGATGGTTAAATCTGTAGTACGGGAAAAAGGAAGCGTTTTATCACAACCTAAATACCAAGAATCTCCGTTATCTTGCTGCGTACCTGCTACAAAAACTTCTGACGATGTGTAATTAGTATAATCTTTTCCCTTACCCACCATTACCAGAATTTTTTCAACTCCAGCTGGAACAATAATTGGTTCATCAAAATCTATTTGCATCAATTCTGGATTTCCATGAATGGTTTTTGTTGGTATAAGGGCTCTAGATCCAAGTAATGGTTTTTCAAAATAAGTTCTAAAAAGCTCAGGAAATCTGTCGTCAACAATATAAACTGAAAATGACAAATTTGCACCAACATCCGATTTTGCAATTCCAACCTGTCCTGATTTAATAATAAATTGTTCATTTGGTTTTATACCAAAATCTGATAATTTAAATACTCTTGACCAGCTTTCATCATCTTTGCAAGAATACATATCAGTTTTAACAAGAGTTGTCCCAATATTATTGGTCAATGTTATTTGCGCATATGACTGTTGAAAAAATAGAAAAAATAAAAACGAAATTGCTGTATTAAATTTGCTTTTTTGATTCGTAATGAGTTTCATTTAAGTAATTTTTGCCCCTCTCTTTTAAATTTTAGGTTTGATAATTAAATTCAAATATAAGAATCAAATGACACAAACTAGGTTAAAAAAACAGTTTTGCTAACAAAATAGTTTTCAAATAAAAAAACCTCGAAAGTCTTACTTTTCGAGGTTTCTTAGAGAATTGAACTAATAAACAAATTCTAAAACTATTTTTTTACCGAGAATTTAAAAGTAGTTTTAGTTTTATAATTTTCTCCCGGGTTTAAAACCGTTGTTGGGAAATTTTTCTGGTTTGGAGAATCTGGATAGTGTTCTGTTTCCAGACACAATCCTGTTCTGTGAGCAAAAGTTCCTCCGTTTGGCGTTGGCAAAGTTCCGTCAAGGAAATTTCCTGAGTAAAACTGAATTCCAGGTTCGTCAGTTGTTACTTCCAAAACTCTTCCGCTTGGTGCGTGGTATACTTTTGCAATAATTGTTTTTCCTTTTTCCGGATTATTTAATACCCAGCAATGATCGTAACCTTTTCCTTTTTCTAATTGTTCGTTTTTAGCTTCGATATCTTTTCCAATTAACTTTGGTTTTCTAAAATCGAAAGGTGTATTAGCAACATCTTCTAATTTTCCTGTTGGAATCAAAGTCGCATCAACCGGAACAATTTTATCTGCATTTAAAGTCAATTCGTGATCTAAGATTGTTTTTGTAAAATCTCCTGATAAATTGAAATATGAATGCTGTGTTAAGTTCACAACCGTTGTTTTATCAGTCGTCGCTTCATATAAAACTTCTAACTGATTATCATTTGTTAATGTATAAGTCACAAAAACTTTAAGGTTTCCAGGATATCCTTCTTCCATATCTTTACTTAAATAAGATAATTTTAAAGAAGCTGTTTCGCCAGATTTAACCTCATCTGCTTTCCAAACCACATTGAAATATCCCTGAGGTCCACCGTGCAAAGCATTTGGCGCATTGTTTATCGCTAATTGATATTCTTTTCCTTCTAAAGTAAATTTACCTTTAGCAATTCGGTTTCCGTATCTTCCAATTAAAGCTCCAAAAAACGGGTTTTCTTTTTCGTATTGTGCCAAAGAACTAAATCCAATTACAACATTTTCTGAAACACCCTCTTTATTTGGTACTTTTAAATCTGTAATTCTTCCGCCAAAAGTGATGATGTCAACCTCCATCCCATTTTGGTTTTTCAATTTATAACTATCTACTTTTTCTCCTTTTGAAGTTGTTCCATAAGAAGATTTTTCAATTGTTACTGCTGCTTTTTGATCTGAAACTGTCGAATCCATTTTTTTATCGTTTTTGCATTGAACTGAAACCAAAGCCAGACTTAACAGGCCGATTCCAAAAATACAACGTTTTAATACATTCATAAATGATAATTTTTTAAGTTAGTAAAGTCTTAAAATCAAAAGTCATAAGTCTTTTCTCCAAAGTAACTAAAACTTTCGGACTTTATGACTTTCGGCTTTTGACTAATTTAAAGTCCATGCTGAAACAAATGGAAATACGCTTCGTTAGCATTAATCTTATCTTTAAACTCTCTTACGGTTGTTTTTTCGTCTATAACTAACAACTCAATTCCAGCAATATCTGCGAAATCTTCCATATATTCTGTTGTGATTGACTGGCTGTAAACCGTGTGGTGCGCTCCTCCGGCAAGAATCCAGGCTGTTGCTGCAACTTCTAAATTTGGCTTACAATCCCAAAGAACGCGTGCTACAGGAAGTTTTGGTAATTCTGCCATTGGTTTAACTGCTTCTACTTCGTTTACAATTAAACGGAAACGAGTTCCCATATCAACCAAAGATACATTGATCGCATCACCTGCAGGCGAATTAAATACCAAACGAGCCGGATCTTCTTTTCCGCCAATTCCTAATGGGTGCACTTCACAAGAAGGTTTTCCATCAGCAATCGATGGGCAGATTTCCAACATGTGAGAACCTAAAACATACGATTTTTGAGGTGTGAAATTATACGTATAATCTTCCATGAAAGAAGTTCCGCCTTCAAGACCAATACACATTACTTTTAAAGCTCTTACCATTGCAGCGGTTTTCCAATCTCCTTCGCCTCCAAAACCGTAACCATCGGCCATTAATCTTTGTGTTGCGATTCCTGGTAATTGTTTCCAAACTCCAAGGTTTTCAAATGTATCTGTAAAAGCACCAAATCCTCCTTCTTCAAGGAAAGCTCTTAATCCTAATTCGATTTTTGCCGCTTCAACCAAAGAACTTCTTTGCGCTCCCCCTTCTTTTAAAGAATCTGTTAAGTTATAAGAAGACTCATAAACTGCTAATAAATCAGCTAATTGTTTATCTGTTACTTTCTCGATATGTTTGGTAACATCTGAAGAATCGTATCCGTTTACAGACATTCCAAAACGAATTTGAGCTTCTACTTTGTCTCCTTCCGTTACGGCAACTTCACGCATATTATCTCCAATACGAGCTACTTTTAAGTTTTGAAGTTCGTCCCATCCAAGAACCACTCTTGACCAGATTCCTAATTGTTTTTGAACTCTTTGATCTTCCCAGTGTCCAACCACAACTTTACGTTTTTTGCGTAATCTTGACATGATAAAACCAAATTCACGATCTCCGTGAGCCGATTGGTTTAAGTTCATGAAATCCATGTCGATAGATCCCCACGGAATTTCAGCATTGTATTGTGTATGTAAATGACATAATGGTTTTTTAAGAATATTTAAACCGCCAATCCACATTTTTGCAGGTGAAAAAGTATGCATCCAGGCAATAATTCCGATACAATTTTTAGCAGAGTTTGCCGCCAGACAAACATCTAAAATCTGCGAAGGCGATTTTACCACATCTTTGTAAACCACTTTTACCGGAATTGAAGACGAAGCGTCTAATCCTTTTGCAATAATCTGTGAATGTTCTGCTACTTTTCTTAGTGTTTCTTCACCGTATAATTCTTGGCTTCCTACTACAAACCATACTTCTTTTTGAGATATATCTATCATGTTGTTTAATCGTTTATTTGTTTAATCGTCAAATCGTTTTTCTTTGTCTAAAAATCCACGATTAACGAAAATCTTTTCTCTTTGTTCTTTATTCTATTTTCTTTAATCTAAAATCTAAAATCATTACTGTCCGTAATACGAATCTTTTCCGTGTTTACGATTGTAATGTTTCTTTATTAATGAATCTTTTAATCTTGGCGCGTTTGGGTTTATTTGCAAAGTCAGATATGCCATTTCGGCCACAACTTCCAGAACCTTGCTGTTATAAACTGCTTTTGCTGCATTTTTTCCCCATGCAAATGGACCATGATTTCCAATCAAAATCATTTCTACTTCTTCATAAGAAAGATTTTTTTCTTTGAAACAATCCAGAATTTGAATTCCAGTATTGTGTTCGTAGTTTCCTTCGATAAGAGAATCAGCCATTGGTGGCGCACACGGAATGTCAGCAGTTAAATGATCGGCATGCGTTGTTCCGAAAATTGGAATATCCAATTGAGATTGTGCCCAAGCCACAGAATAGGTTGCGTGTGTATGTGCAACTCCTCCAATATTTGGCCAGTGTTTGTATAAATAAGCATGCGTTTTAGTGTCTGATGACGGACGCATTGTGCCTTCGATTACATTGTTGTCAAAATCGACAATTACAATATCTTCCGGTTTTAAATCTTCGTAAGGAACACCGCTTGGTTTAATGGCAAAAACACCATTTTTTCTGTCTACGGCACTTACATTTCCAAAAGTGTACACTACCAAATTCAATGCATTTAACTGCATGTTGGCTTCGTAACATTCTTGTTTTAAATCTTTATAAAGAGAACTCATGCTGCGATATTTTAAGGTTTGGATCTGCAAAAGCGCTTAATTGTTCGTAAGCTAAAAGCAGTTTGTGATATGCTTCTACTTTATCTGTCTGAGGGAAATATTCTCCGTCAAAATCACTTCCGATTTTCTGGCTTGCTTCGATTACATTTGGATAAATTCCAGCAGCAACGGCTGCATAGATTGCTGCACCTAAAGCCGGAGTTTGGTCTGAAGCAGCAATTTTAATTGGCTTGTTTAAAACATTAGCCAAAGTCTGCATGATAAAAGGAGATTTTCTCGCCACACCGCCAATTCCGATTACGCTGTCGATTTTTACACCTTCCTCTTCAAAACGGTCTACAATTTTCTTCGCTCCAAAACAAATTGCGTTTACTAAAGCTTTAAAAATATGAGGCGCTTTTGTTCCTAAAGAAAGGTTCGAAATAGCACTTTTTAATTCCTGATTTGCATCTGGAGTTCGTCGCCCGTTAATCCAGTCCAAAGCAATTGGAAGACTTTCTGAAACGGGAATTTTCTCTGCTTCTTTCGTTAATTCAACAATTAATTTATCGCTGAATTCTTCTCTTAACTGTTCTTTTTGAGCATCATTTAAAACAGAAGAAGTTCCTAATAAATGTTCTGTTGGCCACATTAAAAGTTCTTTGTACCAAGCCAATAAATCTCCAAAAGCAGATTGTCCTGCTTCTAAACCAATAAAGCCCGGAATAACAGAACCGTCAACTTGTCCGCAGATTCCTCTAACTGTTTTTGTTCCAACCTCATCATAAGAACCAACCAGAATATCACAAGTTGAAGTTCCCATAACGCGGACTAAAGTATTTTCTTCGATTTTAGCTCCAACTGCTCCTGAGTGCGCGTCGAAAGTTCCAACAGCCACAACTGTTTCTATCGAAAGTCCTAAACGATCTGCCCATTCCTGGCTTAGTTTTCCTGCTGATAAATCTGATGTATATGTTTCATCATATAAGTTACCGCGAAGCTGCGCTAAATACGGATGTAATTTTTCTAAAAATTCAACTGGCGGTAATCCGTTCCAGTCTGTGTGCCACATAGCTTTATGTCCTGCTGCACAACGACTTCTTTTGAAGGTTTTTAAATCTTTATCTTCAATTAACAAATACGTCATTAAATCGCAGTGCTCCATCCAGGTGTGTGCTGCGTTTCTAACCGCTTCGTCTTGTCTTGCTATATGAAGAATTTTTGCCCAAAACCATTCAGATGAATAAATTCCTCCAACATATTTGGTAACATCTTCTCCGCCCCAGCTAACTGCCAGTTCGTTGATTTCGTTTGCTTCATTTATTGCTGTATGATCTTTCCATAACACCATCATGGCATTTGGATTTTCTTCAAAACCTTTTGTTAGAGCGAGCGGTGTTCCGTCTTTAGTAACCGGAACCGGAGAAGATCCTGTTGTATCAATACAAATTCCTCGTACTAGTTTTGGATCAACTTTGCTTTCTTTAATAACGGTTTGAATCGTAATTTCTAAGCCCTCGATATGATCTAAAGGATGCTGACGAAATTGATTTATGGATGCGTCGCAATACTGCTTATTTTTCCATCTTTTGTAATGAGAAACATTGGATGCCAATTCCTGCCCATTTTCAGTATCTATAAGAACCGCACGAACAGAATCTGTTCCGTAGTCTAATCCTATGACATAATTTTTCATTCGAAATTTATTTTTAATGGTGACAAATATACTTATAAAATATTATAAGTGTACAAAAAACACTTAACAAAAAAGCTATGAGATTTTTTTGCAGATATTGCACTAAAACAGCGTTTTATGGTTCAAAGAAAAAATAAACGTTTAAATAACATTTATTTTAATGCGATTATTTCATCTTTACGCTTAAAACGGTAAAATGCAGCCTGCTTTTCTAACTATATTTTATATGATTTTTTCTCTTTTTTTAAATTATTTTCCTTCTAAAACCAAAACTGAAAAAGGAGGTAAATTGATCTCTAATTTTCCTTTTTTCATATCAAAATCTTTAAATGCTGCAGGACTGATTTTATTTGGATTCTCAAAAGAATTAAAATCCTGCAATTTCGATGAAGTAATAATATGGGCAGTAAAATTTTTCACACCCAAATCTTTCGTATCAATTTCGATTTTATGTTTACTTTTTGCATCCACATTTACCAATGAAATATGTACAACACCGTTTTTATCTTTTGAAGCCGAAGCCGAAACTGCCGGAAGCGTTTGATCTTTAAATGTATATAATGGCGAACTGAAATTTATTGGCAGCAGTTTCGCATCCTGATGCACATTGTACATTTGCATAACGTGATAGGTTGGTGTTAAGATCATTTTGGTTTTATCAGTCAGGATTACTGCTTGAAGCACGTTTACGCACTGAGCCAAATTTGCCATTCGAACCCTGTCTGCATGATTATTAAAAATATTAAGTGTTGCTCCAGCCAAAACTGCATCTCTAATGGTATTTTGCTGATATAAAAATCCCGGATTTGTTCCTTTTTCTACATCATACCATCCGCCCCATTCATCAACTACCATTGCTACTTTTTTCTCAGGATCGTATTTATCCATTACTGCAGCATGCTTCGTTACGAGCTCTTCCATTTTTAAAGCCTCTTTCATGGTTTTAAAATATTGCTCTTCCGAAAAATTAACCGCATCTCCTTTTTTATTCCAGTCAATTACAGAATAATGATGAACCCCAACTCCGCCAAGCATATTAAGCGGAATATTTTTCATTAAAACTTCCGTCCAGTTATAGTCACTGCTGTTGGCTCCCGAAGCAATACGATTTATACCGCCTGTATTATTCCAGTCTGCCATAAAAGTGGCAAACTTGCGGTATTCGTTTGCATAGTATTCTGCTGTCATGTTACCGCCGCAGCCCCAGGCTTCATTTCCAATTCCCCAGAATTTAACTTTCCATGGTTCTGTTCTTCCGTTTTTTTTACGCAGATCACTCATTGGGCTTTTGCCTCCAAAATTGGCATACTGAATCCAGTCGGCAAATTCCTGAACTGTTCCGCTTCCTACATTGCCGGATAAATAAGGTTCTGCCCCCAGAACTTCACATAGATTTAAAAAGTCATGAGTTCCAAAACTATTATCTTCTGTTACGCCTCCCCACCATTGATTTACAATTGTAGGTCTTTGTTCTTTTGGACCAATTCCGTCTTTCCAGTGATAGGTATCAGCAAAACAGCCTCCCGGCCATCTTAAATTTGGAATTTTTAAATCTTTTAAGGCTTTAATAACATCATTTCTGACTCCGTTTGTATTTGGAATTTTAGAAGTATCGCCAACAAAAAATCCGCCGTATATACAGCGTCCTAAATGTTCAGCAAAATGACCGTAAATATTTTTATTGATGGTTGGTGCGGCAGGATCATTTTTTATAGTAATAACTATTGGTTCTTTCTGCGCAGAAATTGTCTGTATACAAATTGTAACAAACAATAGTAGTAGTGTTTTTTTCATAGTCTATCGTGGTTGGTGACTTTTAGAAAAGTAAGGCTGGTTAGTTATAATTTTTATTGTTTTTTGTTTTTTCTAATACATAATCAAAATAAGTGTTTGTTTGACATTTGTAAATTTAAGCAAAAAAAAGTCTTAAAAACAAATTAAAATCTTAAAACAACTGGTTGCAAAAAACGGATTTGATAATTTCATTTTTAAAAAGCACAGAAAACAATAGGCTTTTAAATGCTAATTGGTTTTTCACAAGAAGTTTAAAAATTACAAATTCTACAAAAAACCGTAAAGAACAAGTCTTTTATAACATTTTTAAAGAGGCAGAATTTTACTAAAATAAAAATTATAAGACGCATATCAATTCTCTTTAAAATGTTTTTACCTTTGATTCGGATTTCGGCATTTGATTTTGTAAGAAAAAAAGAAAACAAAGATGTTTTTAAAATTGCCGGATTCAATTGTTAAAGCTTTCGTGTTTTTATAAGTATATTTACATAAGTGTAAAAGTTACATTAATAAATTATGAAACAATTTAGGAAGTTTATATCTTTACCAATAAATTATTGAATATGTTAAACAGTTATAGCTCTGCCGATAAGGTTTTACTAGCGGTAGATTGTATTATTTTCGGATTCGACAGTGAAGGCCTAAAGATACTTTTAATTAAAAGGGATTTTGAACCTGAAAAGGGGAAATGGTCTTTGATTGGAGGTTTTTTAAAACGTGACGAAGTTTTAGATGATGCTGCTATTAGAATTTTAAATACATATACCGGTCTTAACGACATTTATATGGAGCAGTTATATGCTTACAGTGAAATTGATCGTGACCCGGTAGAAAGAACTATTTCGGTTTCGTATTTTGCTTTAATTAATATTGAAAACCACAATACAGAATTAATTAGAAATTATCATGCAGAATGGTTCCCTATTAACGATGCTCCAAACCTAATTTTTGACCACAACGAAATGGTCGATAATGCAATTAAAAGACTTCGATACAAAACTTCGATAAAACCTATTGGGTTCGAACTGCTTCCGGAAAAATTCACTATGCGCCAGCTTTTAGAATTATACGAAGCTATTTTAAGCAAAGAATTAGATAAAAGAAATTTCATCAGTAAAATAAATTCTCTTGAAATTCTAAATAAGCTTGAAGAAAAAGATATGCAGTCGTCTAGAAAAGGATCTTACCTCTATACTTTTAATAAAGAAAAATATGAAGAGAAACTTTTAAATAATTTTTCTCTTAACTTATAAAAAAACAAAACCCTGAAATCCACAACTTTCAGGGTTTTTTCTTCAATAAAACTACTATTAAAAAAAATAAACAAAATTATTATCTTTTAACCTTGTTGAAGCAATCATTATGAACACTAATCGCTGTAACAATAATAAGTGTAAAATTTACATTTGCAAATGTAAGCAAAATAAACATTCAAAAGCAAGAAATAACATCTTTATTTTTTTAATTAATAAATAAAAGATTTTTTAAACAAAAACCGATTTGCTTGTGATATAGTTAGTTTGTAAGCAAAATTCTTTATCAATTCTTTACAAAGAGTTTCGCATTATCAATGAAGACTTATTTTCTATTTGTTCTTTTTTATTTTTTAAAACCATCTCTGCCAGAATTTTTCCCATTGCTTCAAAATGAGTTGAAATAGTTGTAATTCCGTTTGCAGCAATTTTTTTCAGCGGTGTTTCATTATAGGATATAATTCCAAAATCAGATCCGAGTTTCAAATTCTGATCGCGGGCGTTTTCAATTACCCTAACCAAATCACGATCATTAGGTATTATGTATAAATCTCCGGCAGTAATTTCTCTGTTCGTAAATTCAGTTATAATTTCAGATTCAAAATTATATTCGGTACAAAAATCTTCAAAGCCCAATTTCATTCCAAGCGGTTCACGAAATCCAGGAAAAATTAAAATCAGTTTTTTGTATTTGCTTAATCTTTGATTTCCTTTTTGCAATCCTTCAAAAATATCTTTTTGATGGTTTTGGTAAATGGCAGGATAAGCTTTAAGATCTGGATTAGTTTGATCAAGAATAATAACATCACCTACTGGTAGGGTTTTTATTGAAGAAACAATATCCTGCAGATTTGTAGGCATCAGGATATACTTAGTATAATTTCCGTTGCTGTCGTTTAACAGCTTTTGAAAAACCTGACTGTTAAAATGATGAAAGAAAATATCTACCTGAACATTTTTGCCAATATTATTTAAAAAGGAATTATAAATATCTTCTTTAAAAATATTCAACTCATCAAAAAGTAAAAAAATCTTCTGCTTTATAGTGATTTCAACGCTTTTAACGTAATATCCTTTTCCTGGAATGGCATAAATGATACCTCTTTTTTTTAGTTCATCATATGCCAGTAAAACGGTATCGCGAGACAATGAAAAAGCCAGACAGACTTTGTTTACTGACGGAAGGCGGTCGCCTTTGATCAATTTTTCTTCTTCGATAGCTTTTTCTATTGAAAGAATAATCTGCTTATATTTTGGCAGGCCAATGTTATTTTGGATCGAAATGATATTCATCTGTAAATAGAATTTTGTGCAATATACAAAAACTGGTAGGTACTGGTATGTAAAAACAAAGAATGTTTCTATTTTTGAATTTTCACTTTTGGTAAAATTTGTATGGAAATAAAACATAAATCGCATTTAAAGGAAACTTCTAATTCTAAATCTTTTGGTTTCATGCCAGATAACCGAGAAATTCACTCTTTTGAATTATCGAATAAAAAGGGAATGAAGGTTACGATTATAAATTATGGAGCAACCATAACTTCATTAGAAATTCCAACTTCTGAAGGAAAAATTGTTGATGTAGTGTTAGGGTTCGACTCTCTTTCTTCGTATTTAGAATCGTATTATCTGCCAAGTGCGCCTTATTTCGGTACAACTGTAGGACGTTATGCAGGACGAATCCATAATGGGACTTTTACTTTAAATGGAACAAAATACGAATTAACCAAAAACAATAACGGAAACTCACTTCATGGCGGTAATATAGGTTTTGGAAGAAAAGTGTGGAATGTTACAAATCAAAACTCAGGTGAAAATCCGTCGATAACTTTTAGTCTGTTAAGTGAAAATCTGGACGAAAATTATCCGGGAGAATTACACATTGATTTGACCTATACACTTACAGAAGAGAATGAATTGAAATTAGATTATAAAGCTGTTTCTACAGAAGACACTATTATAAATTTAACGCATCACAGTTATTTTAACCTTGACGGACACAATACAAGTGTTTTGGATCAAAAGGTTTTTGTTAATGCAGATAAAATGCTGGAAACGAATCATGAGAATATTCCAACTGGAAATTTTACAGCGCTTACAAATCATGATTTTGATTTTAGAGCAGAAAAAAAATGTCCGGCTTCTATAGATAATTCGTTTGTTATAAACCAGACAGATACAGTTGCAGCAACGTTATTGAGCTCAAAAAATAATTTAAAAATGAGTGTTTTTACGAATCAGCCGAGTGTACATATATATGTAGGCGGAAACTGTTTTGATGTTTTGAAAGGAAAAAACGATGCTGTTTACCATAAAACAAGCGGTATTTGTTTTGAAACTCAAAATTTTCCAGATGCCCCAAATCAGGCACATTTTCCTGATTCAGTTTTAAAGAAAGGCAGAGAATATATTCAGGAAACCGTTTATAAATTCGAAAATATCAACTAAAACCAACCAATTACAATTATAATGAATGATATTTTAATACAAAATACTACTGCTTTTTTTGAAAAGTCTTTTGGTTCTAAACCAGAAAAAGTGGTGCTTTCTCCAGGAAGAATCAACATTATTGGAGAACATATTGACTACAACGACGGATTTGTTCTGCCGGCTGCAATCGACAAAGTAATTTGTTTTGCATTTGAAAAAAACAATTCAAAAAAATCAAAAATATTCGCAATTGATTTAAATGAAGATTTTGAAATAGATTTAACCGAAGAAGTAAAACTAAGCGATACTGTCTGGACAAATTATATTCGCGGCGTTATTAAACAATTACAAGACAAGGGATTTATTTTTGAAGGATTTAATTGTGTTTTTAGCAGCAATATTCCGGTTGGTTCCGGTTTATCATCTTCGGCAGCTTTAGAATGCGGCATGATCTTCGGAATTAAACAGCTTTTTGATTTAAAAATTGGAAAAGTTGACATAGCATTATTAGGACAAAAAGCAGAACACTGGGTAGGGATTAACTGCGGTATAATGGATCAGTTTTCGAGTGTTCACGGTATCGAAAACAAAGTAATAAAATTAGACTGCAATACTTTGGATTTTGAATATCATAATGCTGATTTTAAAGATTATGCACTTATTTTATTTGACAGCAATGTTAAACACTCTCTTTTTACATCTGAATACAACACGCGCAGAATAGAGTGCGAACAGGGATTAGCCGTTATTAAAGAGAGTTTTCCTGAAGTTAAAAGTTTTAGAGACTGCTCTGAAGAACAGCTTTTAAGTATACAGGATAAAATGAATCCAACAGTTTTTAAAAGAGTTCATTTTGTTGTAAAAGAAATTAACCGTGTTATAAGAGCGTGCGAAGCTCTCGACAACGGCGATATAGAACTTTTAGGACAATTGCTTTTTGAAACTCATTATGGTTTATCTCAGGAATATGAGGTTAGCTGTGCTGAATTAGACATGCTTGTAGACACTGCAAAAGCAGATAAAAATATCATTGGTTCTCGTGTTATGGGAGGCGGTTTTGGCGGCTGCACCATAAATTTAATTAAAAAAGGTCATGAAAATGAGGTAAAACGTAAGTTTTCGAATCTTTATTTAGATACATTTGGGATTGAATTAAAATTTTATGACGTAAAAGTCTCAAACGGAACAACATTACTTTAATACCAACCAACCAATGAAAAATTTTGACATTAACGAAGATCCACACAGACGTTTTAATCCTTTAATTAATGAATGGGTTTTGGTTTCACCTCATCGTGCAAAACGCCCTTGGCAGGGACAAAATGAGGTGATTTCTGCCGAAACACTTCCAAAACATGATCCAGACTGTTATTTATGCCCAGGAAATGTTCGTGCAAACGGAGTAAATAATCCGGCATACAAAAACAGTTTTGTGTTCGACAATGATTTTGCCGCTTTAAAACAAGACGAAATCATTTTTGAGGAAGATATTAAACATACTTTTTTTAAGGCAGAACCTGAACAGGGAATTTCAAGAGTGGTATGTTTTTCACCAAGACATGATTTAACTCTTCCGGAAATGGAAGTTTCTGATATCGAAAACATTGTTAAAACATGGCAGAAAGAATACGCAGAATTAGGAAGCATTAAATATATTAATCACGTTCAGATTTTTGAAAATAAAGGAAGTGTTATGGGATGCAGCAACCCGCATCCGCATGGACAGATCTGGGCACAGTCATCGCTGCCAACTCAGGTTGAAAAAACACACAACAGCTTAAAATCATATTACGAAAAAAACAAAAGAACATTATTAGAAGATTATGTTCAGGCCGAATTGAGAGTAGGAAGCCGTATTGTAATCGAAAATGATCACTTTGTGGCATTAGTTCCGTTTTGGGCAATCTGGCCTTACGAAACGATGATTGTAAGCAAAAGAGCCATCAGCAAAATCACTGATTTTAATGCTGAAGAAGTGACCGCTTACGCGAAAATTTTAAAGCAGTTAACTATCAAATACGATAATTTATTCAGTACTTCATTTCCGTATTCATCAGGAATTCATCAGGCTCCAACAGATGGTCTGGATCATCCTGAATGGCATTTCCACATGCATTTTTACCCGCCATTGCTTCGCTCGGCAACCGTAAAAAAATTCATGGTTGGATATGAAATGATGGGAGAATCTCAAAGAGATATTACACCGGAAAAAAGTGCCGAAATTATAAGACAGCAGTCCGATATTCATTATAAAAACGAAGTTAATATCCGCTAAATAATTAAATATGAAATCGTCAAATTTAAAATTTAACATAATAATCCTTCTATAAATGTAAATAACACATTTACAATGGTTGTTTTTTAAGTTTTTATTTTAAATTTGGCTTTTGTTCTTGTTTTGATAAAAAAATAACAAAATAAAAACACATATTTCATTTTTAACAAGATTACACAACACAATAAACATTTTATAACTTTTAAAACAACAATCACCTATACTAATTATCTAAAATACTATTACCAATGAAGTCAAACCTCGCTCTCGCAGATTATGCGGTTTTTATTATTTATTTCATAGTAGTTTCTGTCTACGGTTACACGGTTTACCGAAAACGTAAACAAGACGAACAAGATGCTAAAGCTTATTTTCTTGCAGAAGGAAATTTAACCTGGTGGGCGATTGGAGCATCATTAATTGCCTCAAACATTTCTGCAGAACAATTTATTGGAATGAGCGGCGAAGGTTTCTTTTTAGGAATAGCGGTTGCGGCTTATGAGTGGCTTGCGGCTATTGCTTTAATTATTGTAGCTGTTTGGTTTATTCCTGTATATCTTAAAAATAAGATTTACACTATGCCTCAGTTCTTAAAAACACGTTATAATGAATCGACTGCTTTGATTATGGCTGTTTTCTGGTTGTTTTTATATGTTTTTGTTAACTTAACTTCTATTCTATATTTAGGTGCGGTTGCAATTAACGGTCTTGCCGGCGGTGAATATCTCCATATCATTATGATTGGTCTTGCCGTTTTTGCTTTGTTTATCTCTCTTGGAGGAATGAAGGTTGTAGCTTATACTGATGTTATTCAGGTAGCTGTACTTATTATTGGAGGTTTAGTAACTTCTTATATTGCTTTAACAACAGTGGGTCAATATTTTGGAGTGGGCGAAAATGCAATCGCTGGTTTCAAAGTTTTAATGAAAGAAGCTCCTGAGCATTTTAAAATGATTATCCCTAAACCAACTGCATCTTCTTCTCAGCTGGAAATAGACAAATATTTAACTTTCCCTGGATTATTATCGTACGCGGCAGGTATCTGGATTATCAATTTAAACTACTGGGGATGTAACCAATACATTACTCAAAGAGCACTTGGAGCAGATTTACAAACAGCTCGTACCGGAATTTTATTTGCTGGTATGCTAAAATTATTAATGCCGCTTATCGTAATGCTTCCTGGTATTGCTGCTTATGTTTTATATACAAACGGACATTTACCTCAATTAGTGGGTGGAAAAGATGGTGCATATTCTGCTGTATTGACTTTCCTTCCTACTGGATTAAAAGGACTTTCGGTTGCAGCTTTAACTGCCGCAATTGTAGCTTCGCTGGCTGGAAAAGTAAACAGTATTTCGACTATTTATACTTTAGATATTCATAAAAAATACATTCAAAAAGAAGCTGGTGAAAAACAACAGGTAAACATTGGAAGACTTGCTGTTTTTGCAGCAATGCTTTTAGCTGTTTTATTTACATGGAATGATATTTTAGGAATTGGCGGTGTTGGTGGTTTCACTTACATTCAAAAATACACAGGATTTATCAGCCCGGGAGTTTTTGCTATGTTCTTCCTTGGTATGTTCTGGAAAAGAACAACCGGAGCAGCAGCTATCGTGGGTGTAATTTTAGGTTTCGTTTTATCTGTTTTATTCAACGAATATGCGCCTGCTTTATTTGGAAACGATACGCTTTTATATACAGCTTACCCTAACGGAAAAGGAGCTTTTGAAATTCCATTCCATATCTGTATGGGATTGTCATTCTTCTTTACAATGTTAGTAATGATCTTAATGAGTTTTGCTGGTCCAAAAGTAAACCCTAAAGCATTCGAAACAGAACCGGGAATGTTTAAAGTTAAACCGCAAACAACGGTTTTAATCGTTATTACAATGTTGATTATTATTGCATTATACGTTAAGTTCTGGTAACAGAATTTCAATATAAATTTCAAAAAGAGGATCCAGATTTGGATCCTCTTTTTGTTTGCACAATAAATTTTTTAATTAATTGTTTTAACTACTTTTAACCCGAAAAAAAACTAACCTTTAATCAAACCAAAAAAATGAAAAAACTAATTCTTGCCGTATTTCTTATTTCTGGCGCTGCATTTGCTCAGGACATAAATGTTGTTCAGGGAAATTTTGCCTTTTTAAAAGATCAGAAAGAAATCAATACCGAATTTGATTACAGCGGCTTTACTATGATGAAAGAAAAAAAATCGGAAGCACAGTATGTTCAGGAGCACAAAGCCGATTTAGATCAAAAAGCAAAAGGAAACGGAAACATCTGGGAGAAAAAATGGATCGCTGCAAAAGATCAGATCTGGACTCCTAAATTTTTAGAAATTGCCAATATCGTATTAACTAAAGAGAAAAAAGATTTAAACTTTCAGGAAGGTTTAAATACTCCTTACACCTTAATTGTAAAAGCTGTATGGATTTATCCGGGCTGGGATGCAGGAATTATGAAACAGCCTGCAAAAGTAACTACCAATTTAAAATTTGTTGAAACCGCTAATAAATCAAATGTTTTATTAGAAATTACAAGTGAAGAAGCACCTGGAGATCAATGGGGAAGCAACTTTAGCAACGAAACCAGAATTGGTGAAGGATTCGCTAAAACCGCAAAAACAATGTCTAAATTGATTGCAAAAAAAGCGTATAAATAAAAACATATATATTCCGTTAGGAATATCTCGTCGGTAGAAAAAAATATTATCGTTTTGCATTATGTCCTGTAGGGACATCTGATTTACGGAAATAATATACATATCCATAAATCAAACGTTCCTACGGAACGTATAACCGTAATTCAAATTTCATTCTACTACCAACGAAACATTCCTACGGAATGAATCTCGAAATAAAAATTATTCTTTTAATAGAAAAAGCCCTAATTATTCAGGGCTTTGTTCTTTTTGCATATTTAGTAAATATGCCATATTGGCTATTACGTGATCGTGTTTCTTGACAAACGAATTTTCTTCATTCCAGACATACCCTGCTAAAACAGCGCATATTTTTTCTTTTACGTCTGGATTTTCCGGCTGATGGAAAAACAACGTTTGCAGATTTCCTGTATACCACTCCTGTACATAAGTTGTGAAAACTGCGATACCTCGTTTCATATACTGTGTAAACTCAACTTCCCAGTCAACAGGAATTCCCTGTGATTCTTTTAAATATAATTTTGCCGCAAGCATTCCAGATTCAGTTGCAAAAGCTACACCAGATGAAAAAACCGGATCTAAAAACTCAGAACTGTTTCCGGTTAAAGCAAAACCGTCACCGTACATTCTTTTTACCGCTCTTGAGTAGTTTTCTAATTTAACCGGTTCAAACAGAAATTCTGTTCCGGCAAATCTTTTAATATAATAATCCGATTTTTGAATTGCATTTTTCAAAGCCTCGGCATTGTCTTTATTTTCAGAAAGAGAATTGATAAAATCTGTTGGTCCAACCACACCTAAACTCGTGTTTCCATTAGAAAACGGAATTACCCAAAGCCAAACTTCAGTTTCCAGGATATCAAATGAAATTTGAGTTCCTTCTTCCCCTTCTTCTCTATTAATATCTTTTACGTGCGTAAAAATAGAAGAATGCGGATCTAATTTCGAAGGTGTATCTAAATCTAAAAGTCTTGGCAGTACACGTCCATAACCGCTTGAGTCGATAATAAAATTGGCGTGAATTTCTTTTAGATTTCCATCTTTATCTTTTACGATTGTTTTTGATTTTTTTCCTTCAAAAGAAACTTCAAGAACTTCGGTTTCAAATTCCAGATCAACACCTTTTCTAACGACTTCCTGAGCCATTGTATTGTCAAAATCTGCACGAGGAACCTGCCAGGTCCAGTCCCAGCCTTCGCCAAATTTTTTGCTGAAATCAAAAACACAAATTTCTTCACCTCTAATGAAACGGGCTCCCAATTTTTTTTCAAAATTCATTGCATCTAGAGCCTCAAACAATTCTGCCTCAGCAAAATGATCCATTACTCTCGGAATTAAGCTTTCGCCAACAACGAGTCTCGGGAACTTTTGTTTTTCTACAACTTTTACCTTAACATTATTTTTATGAAGATACGATGCTGATACGCATCCGGACGGTCCGGCGCCTATTACTAAAACATCTACAAACTCCTTTGTCATAATAAGAATATTATCAATTATTAACCTACATTTGCCATCATCAAAATAACTACATTTATTTTGATAAATAAAATTAAATTAGCACAATCAAAACCGATTTAATGAATACAATTAACGAATATTTAAGTTTAGAAGAATTTGAGGCCATAATCTTTGGAAATCAAAAAGTTACAATTAGCGACGTTGTCGTAAACCGAGTTAATGAAAGTTTCAATTTCTTAAAAGAATTCTCTGGGAATAAAGTAATTTACGGCGTAAACACTGGTTTTGGACCAATGGCGCAGTATAGAATTAAAGAGTCTGATCAAATTCAGCTTCAATATAATTTAATTAGAAGCCACTCTTCGGGAACCGGAAAGCCATTAAGCCCGGTTTGTGCTAAAGCAGCAATTTTAGCTCGTTTAAACACTCTTTCATTAGGAAATTCAGGCGTTCACCCGTCAGTAATCAACCTAATGTCTGAGCTTATCAATAAAGATATTACCCCTTTAATCTTCGAACACGGAGGCGTTGGTGCCAGCGGTGACTTAGTACAGCTGTCACATTTAGCTTTAGTGTTAATTGGCGAAGGTGAAGTTTTTTATAAAGGTGAAAGAAGACCAACTCCTGAAGTTTTTGAAATTGAAGGTTTAAAACCAATTCAGGTAGAAATTAGAGAAGGTCTGGCATTAATTAACGGAACTTCAGTAATGACTGGAATTGGAGTTGTAAATGTTTATCATGCTAAAAAATTATTAGACTGGTCATTAAAATCTTCTTGTGCAATTAACGAATTGGTTCAGGCTTATGACGATCATTTCTCAGCAGAACTAAACCAGACTAAACGTCATAAAGGACAGCAGGAAATTGCGTTGAAAATGCGTCAAAATCTTTCAGACAGTACTTTAATCCGTAAAAGAGAAGATCATTTATATTCTGGTGAAAATACCGAAGAAATCTTCAAAGAAAAAGTTCAGGAATATTATTCATTAAGATGCGTTCCTCAAATTTTAGGACCGGTTTTAGAAACTATTAATAATGTAGCTTCTATTCTGGAAGACGAATTTAACTCGGCAAACGATAACCCAATTATCGATGTAAAAAACCAGCATGTTTACCACGGCGGAAATTTCCACGGAGATTATATTTCGCTTGAAATGGATAAACTAAAAATTGTTATTACCAAATTAACAATGCTGGCAGAACGTCAGTTGAACTATTTATTAAATTCAAAAATCAACGAATTACTTCCTCCGTTTGTAAACTTAGGAACATTAGGATTTAATTTCGGAATGCAGGGTGTTCAGTTTACAGCAACATCTACAACGGCAGAAAGTCAAATGCTGTCGAACCCAATGTATGTTCACAGTATTCCAAACAACAACGACAATCAGGATATCGTAAGTATGGGAACTAACTCGGCAGTAATTACCTCAAAAGTAATCGAAAATGCTTTTGAAGTTCTGGCTATCGAAATGATTACTATCGTTCAGGCAATTGATTATTTAGGACAAAAAGACAAAATTTCATCTGTTTCTAAAAAATGGTACGATGAAATTAGAAATATAATTCCAACATTTAAGGAAGATCAGGTAATGTATCCTTTCGTTCAAAAAGTAAAAGATCATTTGATCAACAATTAAAAATTGATATACCAATACGCCCCAAAGAGTTTTAGTTTTTTAATCATTAAACATTGAATTTTAAAATCATGAAAAAGACACTTATTTTTTTGCTGCTGGCAAGTATTCAATTTGTTAATAGTCAAGAACTGGCTTTAGTTAAAAAGAATTCTAAAATTGGATATATTTCCAAAGACGGATCATTTAAAATCGAACCTCAATACAAATCGGCCAGAAGTTTTTCTGACGGTTTGGCTGCTGTAGAAAACGGCGGAAAATGGGGATTTATTGACAGTAAAGGAAGCTGGGTAATTCCGGCAGATTTTAAAGATGCCAAAGATTTTAACAACGGAATTGCCGTAGTACAAAAAGATAAGGAATGGGTTTATATTGATAAAAAAGGTGAAATTCAAAAAGCTCCTGCTTCAGAAAAACTATTCGATTTTAATAACGGTGTTGCTTTTATCAGACAGAACAATAAAGTAGGTTTGATTAACAATAAAATGGCGGTTGTTTTAGAACCAAAATACGATCAGATTAAATCTTTTGAAAATGGTTATGCAAGAGTAGAACTAAACAAAAACTGGGGGATCATAAATACAGAAGGAAAAGAAGTAGTGGAGCCGGCTTATGCTGAAATTGGAAACTACTTTAAAGGAACAACCTGGGCAAGAAAAGACAAAACCTTCGGATTGGTAAGCGGCGGGAAATTTACTCCAGTTGACGGAGCCGAAAAAATCTGGGATTTTGAAACTCAGGATTTGACTTTTGCTAAAAAAAATGGAAAAATTGGTTATATCGATTTAAAAGGAAACTGGGCTATTTTACCTATATATGATAAAGGAAAAGCTTTCTCAAAAAATTTAGCTCCTGTTTTAGTTGGAAAAAAATGGGGATTCATCAATCCTGAAGGAAAATTTGTAATTGAACCTACTTACAATGATGCCGAAGTTTTCAGTACAAATGGTTTAGCACCAGTAAAAGAAAGCAACTGGGGATTCATTAACGAGTCAGGAAAACTAATAATTCCAACACAATACGGCATTACTACAAATGCTATTATTGCCATGTTTGTACAACAGGACAAAGGCTTTATTGATGGAGTAGCAAGGGTAAAAAATGAAGGAAAATGGGGTTTTCTTAAACCAGACGGAACTGTATTAAGCAACCAATGGTTTGAAAATGCTGAATTATTTTCAAAATCAGCCGAAAAACCTCAGCCTGCAGCAACTCCTGTTGAAGCTCCAAAACAAGAAACAAAAACAACCAAACCAGCAGCTAAAGCGACAGCAAAACCAGCAGCTAAGAAAAAGAAATAAATTTCACTTATGAAGTGTGTATTAGTAACAGGCGGTTCGAGAGGAATTGGAAGTGCTATTTGTAAAAAATTAGCCGTTGAATCTAATTATCATATTCTGATTAATTATCATTCAAACAAAACTGCCGCCGAAGAAACATTACAAGAAATACAAAAATTAGGCGCAACCGGAGAAATTTTAGGTTTTGATGTTGCCAATTTTGAGCAGGTTCAAGACGTTCTTACACAATGGCAGGAAGCAAATCCTGAAAAATTAGTAGAAGCGATTGTAAATAATGCCGGAATTACAAAAGATGGTCTTTTTATGTGGATGACACCGCAGGACTGGAACAGTGTTATGAATACAAGTGCAAACGGATTTTTTAATGTAACGCAGTTTTTTATTCAAAAAATGCTTCGCAATAAATATGGCCGAATTGTAAATGTTGTATCAGTATCTGGTGTAAAAGGAACTGCAGGACAAACCAATTATTCAGCAGCAAAAGGTGCTATTGTTGCTGCAACAAAAGCATTGGCACAAGAAGTAGCAAAACGTAACATTACAGTAAATGCTGTTGCACCGGGTTTTATTAAAACCGATATGACAAGTGAACTGGATGAAAAAGAATTATTAAAACTGATTCCAGTAAATCGTTTTGGCGAAGCCGAAGAAGTAGCAGATTTGGTAAGCTTTTTGATTTCAAAAAAATCAAGTTACATTACCGGAGAAATTATTAATATAAATGGCGGAATATATTCTTAAGAATATTATGTTTGCGATATTATTTTTAAGTTTTTTTTAACATTGAAAAATTACCTGCAATCCTGACAATTGTTGGGATTGCAGGATTAAAAATAAAAGATAGATAAAAACCTTTGTGCCTTTGTTTAAAAAAATTACACTTTAAGGATTAAAAAATTACTTTGAAAGACGATGAATAAGAGAGTTGTAATTACTGGAATGGGAATTTATTCTTGTATCGGAACTTCTTTAGATGAAGTAAAAGAATCGCTGTATAATGGAAAATCAGGGATAAAATTTGATTCTGACCGAAAAGAATTTGGTTTTCAATCAGCCTTAACGGGAATGGTTCCTAAAGCTGATTTAAAAAATTTACTGACCCGCAGACAGCGTATGAGTATTGGTGAAGAAACCGAGTATGCTTATATGGCAACTATCGAAGCATTGAAAAATGCTAATATCGATGATGCTTTTTTTGAAACTCGCGAAGTGGGAATCATGTACGGAAATGACAGTGTTTCTAAAGCTATCATTGATGCTACAGATATTGTCCGTGAGAAAAAAGACACTGCTCTTATTGGTTCTGGTGCGATTTTTAAATCGATGAATTCTACCGTTACCATGAATCTTTCAACGATTTTTAAACTTCGTGGTATTAATTTAACCGTTAGTGCCGCTTGTGCAAGTGGTTCACATTCTATTGGATTGGCTTATTTTTTAATTAAAAGTGGTTTTCAGGATATTATTATAACCGGCGGAGCGCAGGAAATAAACAAATATGCTATGAGCAGTTTTGACGGACTGGGTGTTTTCTCTAACCGTGAAGGCGATCCAGAAAAAGCGTCAAGACCTTTTGATGCCGAACGCGACGGATTGATTCCTAGTGGCGGCGGTGCAACTTTAATTCTCGAAAGTTACGAATCTGCTATTGCGCGCGGTGCCAATATTATCGCCGAAGTTTCAGGTTACGGATTTTCATCAAACGGCGGACATATTTCGACACCAAATGTCGAAGGTCCTTCTACAGCAATGCAGAGAGCATTAGATGATGCTAAACTAAAAGCATCAGATATTGAGTATATAAATGCACACGCAACTTCAACTCCGGTTGGTGATGCAAACGAAGCCAAGGCGATTTTTGAAGTTTTTGGTGAGAAAAATCCTTACGTAAGTTCTACAAAATCAATGACAGGACACGAATGCTGGATGGCTGGAGCAAGTGAAATTATTTACTCTATCATCATGATGCAGAACGATTTCATTGCCCCGAACATCAATTTAGAAAATCCAGACGAAGATGCTTCAAAATTAAATTTAGTTAAAACTACGTTAAACAAAAAATTTGACATATTTTTGTCCAATTCTTTCGGTTTCGGAGGAACCAACTCTGCGTTGGTGGTTAAAAAGTTTAAATTGAACGATGAATAAAGAAGAGATTATAGCAAAAATTAATGGTTTTTTAGTTGATGAATTTGAAGTTGATAATGACGACATTGAACCAAATGCTAATTTAAAAGATACGCTTGGATTAGACAGTTTAGATTATGTTGATTTAGTAGTTTCAATTGAATCTAACTTTGGCGTAAAACTAGTTGAGGCAGATTTTGTTGGAATTTCTGATTTCCAAAGTTTCTACGATCTTATTGAAACCAAATTAAAAGCCAAAACAGCTTAATGAGTCAATGGGATGGTAAATCAAAAGGAACTGTTTTAGGTTATAGAATATTCGTTTTTTTGATAAAGAAAGCGGGTGTTAAGTCTGCTTATGGTTTACTTTACTTTGTTGCTTCTTATTATTTCCTGTTTCTAAAAAAAAGCAACCGCGCGATTTTTTATTACTTTAAAGAAAGGCTTCAATATTCCACTTTTAAATCTAAAAAAATGGTTTTCAAAAGTTACTATACTTTTGGGCAGACCATTATTGATAAAATTTCCATTTCGGCCGGAATGCGAAATAAATTCACCTATGAATTTGACGGAATCGAAATTCTAAAAAATCTTTTAGCCGAAAAAAAAGGCGGCGTTTTAATAAGCGCGCATGTTGGGAATTTTGAAATCGCCGAACACTTTTTAGGCGATATCGATCTTGATTTTCAAATCAATCTTGTTACTACAGATTTAGAGCATTCCGCAATCAAAAATTATTTAGAAAGCGTTACCCAAAAACCAACCGTAAAATTTATTATTATTAAAGAAGACTTGTCTCATATTTTTGAGATCAATGCAGCTTTGGCTAATAATGAACTGGTTTGTTTTACCGGCGATCGTTATTTTGAAGGTACAAAATCTCTTTCTGAAAATATTCTCGGCAAAGAAGCCAATTTCCCGGCAGGGCCATTTTTAATCGCATCAAGATTAAAAGTTCCGGTTGTGTTTGTGTATGTAATGAAAGAACCAAATCTGCATTATCATCTTTATGCAAGAGAAGCTACAGTAAAACACCGCGACGAAAAAGCACTTTTAAAAGAATACGTAACAAGCGTAGAAAGCATTGTAAAAAAATATCCGCTGCAATGGTTTAATTATTTCGACTTTTGGAATGATTTAAATTAATCACAGATTTAACTGATGGAATAGATTTACGCAGTATAAATAATGCCCCTTATCTGCTTTTTTAAGAAACTGCTTAAAACATTCATCGAAAACCCGTTTAATCTGTAAGAATATAAGAGCTTCATTGTATTTCTGTTTAACGTTATTATTTTTTTTAAACCTGTGAAAACCCTTCTAATCCTTTAGATCGCGGGCAATTAAAACTCCTAAACATTAATGCGTTAAACAAGAAAATTCGTTTAAATAAATTTACTTACTTTTGTCCGCAACCAAAGCAGTAAAACCTAAATGAAAAATGTTCTCGTTATTTACTATTCTCAATCAGGACAGTTAGAAACGATTGCGCAAAACATCGCAAAACCGTTTTTAAACTCAGAGAATATAAATGTAACTTTTCACGAAATCCAGCTCGAGAAACCTTTCCCCTTTCCGTGGAATAAGGATGCGTTTTTTGATGCCTTTCCAGAATCGTTTTTACAAATTCCAACAACATTAAAACCAGTTCCTGAAGCAATTTTAAATACAAAATTTGATTTAATTCTTTTCCATTATCAAGTTTGGTATTTATCGCCGTCAATTCCAATCAATTCATTTTTAAAAAGTGAAGATGCCAAAAAAATCCTGAACAATACGCCTGTAATTACAATAAGCGGTTCAAGAAACATGTGGATTATGGCACAGGAAAAAATAAAAACATTACTAAAAGAAGCAAACGCACAATTAGTGGGAAATGTTGCCTTAGTAGATCGTGTTGGAAATTTAATCAGCGTGATTACAATTGTAGAATGGATGTTCTCTGGAGTTAAGAAAAAATATTTAGGTATTTTTCCGCTTCCGGGAGTTTCAGAAAAAGACATAAAAGAATCTCCAAAATTTGGAGAAGTAATGCTTTCTGCATTTAACGAGAATAGTTTAGAGCATTTACAGCCAAAATTAGTAGAAATTGGGGCAGTAAAGATCAGTCCGTATTTAGTGACTGTTGACAAAACGGCCAATAAAATTTTCAATAAATGGTCAAACCTTATTTTTAAAAATCAAAAAAACCGAAAAAAGCTTCTAAAAGTATTTAATGTTTATTTATTCTTGGCAATTTGGTTAATCTCACCAATAGTGTATATATTGCACTTTATTTCCTACCCTTTTAAGTTAAAAACCATAAAAAGAGAAACTCAATATTATCAAGGAGTTTAGAAGACTATTTTTAGATTATGTTTGAAGTATATATCACAAAAGCTGCAAAATATTTGCCAAACGAAGCTGTTTCGAATGATGAAATGGAAGCCTATTTAGGTCTGATCAATGATACTGCCTCAAAAGCAAGACGTATTATTTTGCGCAATAACAAAATTACAAGCCGTTATTACGCTGTTGACAAAACAGGAAAAAGCACACACAGTAATGCCGAATTAACGCGAAATGCTATTTTACCGTTATTCGACGAAAATTTTACGCCTCAGGATTTAGAAGTACTTTCATGCGGGACCTCAACTCCTGATATTTTTCTGCCTTCGCATGCTGCGATGGTTCATGGTCTGCTAAAAAATAAATCAGTAGAATTAAACTCTTCAACGGGAGTCTGCTGTGCCGGAATGAACTCACTTAAATTTGGTTTTCTTTCGGTACGATCTGGAAATTCAAAAAATGCAATCTGTACAGGATCTGAAAAAGTTTCAACCTGGCTGAATGCTCAAAAATACAATCACGAAACCGAAAACTTAAAAAGTCTTGAAGAACAGCCTATCATTGCATTCAAAAAAGATTTCTTAAGATGGATGTTATCTGACGGTGCCGGTGCATTTTTATTAGAGAATAAACCCAAAGGGCCAATCTCTCTTAAAATAGAATGGATGGAAGCTTTTTCGTATGCTTACGAATTAGAAACCTGTATGTACGCCGGAGGAGATAAACAAGAAAATGGAGAAATCAAAGGATGGAGCGATTATGCACCAGAACAATGGTTAAACGAATCTGTTTTCTCAATTAAACAAGATGTAAAATTATTAGATGAATTTATCCTTACCAAAGGTGCAGACAGCATGAAAGAGGCAATGGATAAAAACAACATCAAATCTGAAGATATTAATTATTTCATTCCTCACGTTTCATCTAACTTCTTTGTTGAAGGATTAAAAAAAGGATTAAGCGAAAAAGGAATTGGAATGAGTGACGAAAAATGGTTCATGAATCTTTCAAGAGTAGGTAACGTAGGTTCTGCCTCAATTTACCTGGCTTTAGAAGAATTAATGAATTCAGGAAACCTGAAAAAAGGAGATCACATTCTTTTATCAGTTCCGGAAAGCGGAAGATTTTCTTTCGCTTATGCCTATTTAACAGTTTGCTAATGGAAACAATGGCTTCTTTAGAAAAAGAAATGGTAGAAAATTTACTGCCGCAAAAGTTCCCTTTTGTGATGGTCGATGCCATGCATTCTTATACCGAGACTTCTTTAGTTTCTGGTTTAAAAATTCAGCAGGATAATATTTTTGTAAAAAACAATATTTTTTTAGAAGCAGGTTTAATTGAGCATATGGCACAATCTGTGGCATTACATACCGGATATCAATATTTTTTAAGAAACGAAACAGCACCAACAGGCTATATAGGTTCTATTAAAGAAATTGAAATTAAAAAACTGCCTCAATTAAACAATACCATTCAATCTGAAGTTACTATTCTGCAGGAATTTGCAGGAATAACTTTGGTGAATATTGTTACGACATTAAATAATGAAGAAATTGCAAACGGACAGATGAAAACCGTTTTAGCTAAATAATATAGAATTTTGAATCCCGTAGTTGACATACAAAATTATTTACCGCACCGGGCACCATTGCTTATGGTAGATTTAATTCTGGAAATTGATGCCAACTTTGTAGAGACCATTTTTTTGATAAAAGAAGACAATATTTTTGTTCAGGATAATGTTTTTATTGAAGCGGGTTTAATCGAAAACACGGCGCAGACTTGTTCGTCTATTGTTGGGAAAAAATATTTTTTTGATGAAGACGGAACAGAAAATGAAAACGTAAATGTAATTGGATTTATCAGTGCCTTAAAAAATGTAAAAATTCATTCGCTGCCAAAAGTCGGCGACACGATAATTACCAAAGCAGATTTAGTTTCAAAATTCGCTGGCGACGATTACACTTTATGCACGATGAGCTGCAGCAGCTCTGTCGAAGACCAGATACTCTTAGAATGCGAAATTAACTTGTTCATTCAAAAAACAGTTTCGGTTGGGTAATTCAAAAAAAATCATTTTACATCTCGTAATCCGAATCGGAATTTTGATTCTTTTACTTGCATTACTTTTTGCATTTTGGTATTTTACCTATGATCCTCATAAGTTTTGCGATGAAACCGGACACAAACATGTCGACGGCGGATTGGGATTATTCATCATGGGATTTATAATAACCCAGATGTTTTATGCAGGAATGCTGATCGAAATGATTTATTTATTTGTAAAAAAACAACGAACACTGGCTTTCGCCAATCTTGGATTTTTAATAATTAGTTTATGTATAGTTTCAGTCTGTATGTTTCTAATAAATTAAATTAGCAATATGGAAAAAGATAAAGTACCACAAGACACCAGCAATTTAACCAAAAATAACGTCAAAGAGCTTTTATATGCAACCGACGAAAATGGCAACTATACCACAACCTTAAGTACAGGCTGGGAACCCAAAACAATTGCATTATCGAATTCTATCGATGAAATAAACGAACGTATTGCCGATGCCAGACAACAGGTTTTAGATGGCGAAGTAAGTCCAATTGTTTATTTTATGGAAATCAATAAAATGGATCTTACTATTTTATCAAGCTATGTAGGATTCTGGAAATGGCGTGTAAAAAGACATTTTAAACCAAGTGTTTTTGCCTCATTAAGCGATAAAGTGCTGCAGAAATATGCCGACACTTTTGAAATTTCAATTGACGAATTAAAAAACAGCATTACCAAATAAATGGAATTAACTTTCACACATCATCAGTCTGCTCATTGTGAGAATGGAGTAGCGTCGAATCTGCTAAAAAACAGCGGACTAAACATCAGCGAACCGATGGTTTTTGGTATTGGCTCCGGGTTATTTTTTGTATACCTGCCTTTTATAAAAGTAAATTATGCTCCGGCAATCAGCTACAGAACTCTGCCTGGACAAATCTTTAATAAAGTAGCAACCCGTTTAAACCTAAAAATAAAAAGACAAAAATTTTCATCGGTATCAAATGCCAATAAAGCATTAGATGAAAATTTAAAAAATAATATTCCAACCGGATTACAAGTCGGCGTTTACAACTTAAGTTATTTTCCGGACGAATACCGTTTTCATTTCAACGCACACAATTTAGTAGTTTACGGAAAAACCGATAAAGATTATTTAGTGAGCGATCCTGTAATGGAAACTGTTACAACTTTAACGCACGAAGAATTAGACAAAGTTCGTTTTGCAAAAGGAGCATTTGCACCACGCGGCCAAATGTATTATCCTATTCAAATTCCAAAAGATGTCGATTTAAAAAGTGCAATCATTAAAGGAATAAAAAATACCTGCCGCGATATGCTGGCACCAATGCCAATTGTAGGTGTTCGCGGTATCAAATTTGTTTCTAAGCAGATTAGAAAATGGCCTATAAAACACGGTACTAAAAAAGCCAATCATTATCTGGCGCAAATGGTTCGTATGCAGGAAGAAATTGGAACCGGAGGCGGAGGTTTTCGTTTTATTTATGCCGCATTTTTACAGGAAGCTTCGGTTGTTTTAGGTAATGAAGAATTGAAAGAACTTTCTAAAGAAATGACAAAAATTGGCGATTCATGGCGAGATTTTGCCGTTGAAGCTTCGCGAATTTATAAAAACAGAAGTGCCAAGGAAGACGCTTACAATACTATTGCCGATGAACTTTTGGACATTGCCAATAGAGAAGAAATCTTTTTTAAAAAATTAAAAAAAGCGATCAGCTAAACATATTTTGCAGCCTATAATTAAAATAGAATCCCTTTCGAAAAAGTACAAAGAAGCCGATCAGTATTCTTTGAACGATGTTTCGCTGGATATAAACGAAGGAGAAGTTTTTGGTTTATTAGGTCCAAACGGTGCCGGAAAAACAACCCTGATTTCAATGCTCTGCGGATTGGTAAAACCAACATCCGGGCATTTTACCATAAATGGTTTAGACTATCAGCACCATTCTTCAAAAATTAAAAAAATCATAGGCGTTGTTCCTCAGGAATATGCCTTATACCCTACTCTTACAGCGAGAGAAAACCTGCATTATTTTGGAAGTATGTACGGTTTAAAAGGTTCAGATTTAAAAGATAAAGTAGTCGAAACTTTAGACCTTTTGGGATTATTAAAATTTGCCGACAAACCTGTTGGAACTTTTTCCGGCGGAATGAAACGCCGTGTGAATTTGATTGCCGGAATTCTTCATAATCCAAAAGTTTTATTTTTAGACGAACCAACTGTTGGAGTTGATGTACAGTCTAAAAATGCTATTATGGATTATTTAAAAGTATTAAACCAAAACGGAACCTCTATTATTTATACTTCGCATCATTTAGCTGAAGCCGAAGATTTCTGCAGCACGATTGCGATTATTGACAGAGGTCAGATTTATACAAAAGGAACACCTTCAACCTTAATTAATTCTGTTAAAGATGCCCGCAATCTCGAAGACGTTTTTATTTCATTAACCGGTAAAGACTTGAGAGATGCTATATAAAATTTGGATGTCGATCGTAAAAGAATTTTTACTGCTTAAACGTGATTTAGGCGGATTGATTATTTTGTTTATAATGCCGTTGGTTTTGGTTATTACCGTTACGTTAATTCAGGACAGCACTTTTAAAACCGTAAGCGATTCTAAAATTCCAATTTTATTGGTGGATAACGACAAAGGTTCGGTTTCGAAAACTGTTTTTGAAAATTTAGAAAAAAGCAATCTGTTTAGTGTTGTAACACGAATCGATAATAAAACAATTAGTGAAGATGTTGCCAGAGAAAATGTTTTCAAAGGAAAATTTCAATTGGCAATTATAATTCCAGAAAAATTAAGCTCTGATTTACAAGCCAAAGTAGATCAAAATGTCGAAAAAATTGTCAGCAATTTAGGTTTTGCAGATAGTACAGCGGCCAGCGAACCTCAGCGCATTATCAAAGAAAAAGAGGTAAAACTATATTTTGATCCGGCAGTGCAGATGAGTTTCAAAAATGCGGTCATGAGTTCGATTGACAAAATGATTTCGCAGATCGAAACCAAATCAATTTACACCACTTTCGAAAAACAATTAGGAGAAGGAAGCACCAATTTTGAGCAGAAAAGTTTCATTTCTTTTAAAGAGATAATTCCAAAGATAAACAACAAAGAAATTCGTCCAAATTCGGTGCAGCATAACGTTCCGGCGTGGACACTCTTTGCGATATTTTTCATTGTAATTCCGTTATCGATTAATATTGTAAAAGAAAAATCACAAGGAACTTTCGTTCGATTAAGAACCAATCCAGTTTCTAATTTAGTGGTGATTATTGGTAAAACTATCACGTATTCTGTAATCTGTATGATTCAGTTTTATATGATGGTTGCCGTTGCAGTTTTTCTATTTCCATCCATCGGACTGCCGTCTTTAAATATTGAAGGCCATTTAGCATTAATGAGCGTTGTAGCCTTGTTTTCAGGTTTCGCCGCCATTGGATTCGGAATTTTATTAGGAACAATTGCAAGCACACAAGAGCAATCGGCTCCGTTTGGTGCAACAAGTGTGATCATTCTAGCTGCAATTGGCGGTATCTGGGTTCCGGTTTTTGCCATGCCAAAGATTATGCAGATTATTGCCAAATCGTCTCCAATGAACTGGGGATTAGATGCTTTTTACGACGTTCTTTTACGCAACGTTTCTTTCCTTGAAATTATTCCAAAAATAAGTTTGTTATTTTTGTTTTTCATTCTCACAACAGCCATCGCATTATTTTATGATAAAAAGAAAAGAGCAGTTTAAAGAAGCTGAAAATTTAACCGTTTCACACGAAATTAGAATTCGTTTTAACGAAACTGATCCGCTTGGAATTGTTTGGCACGGTAACTACATTACCTATTTTGAAGATGGACGTGAAGCTTTTGGGCGTGAACACGGATTGACGTATCTGGATATTGCCAAAACCGGATATACAACGCCAATTGTAAAATCGACCTGCGAACATAAATTGTCTCTGCGTTACGGCGATGTGGTAACTATTGAAACAACAGTTGTTGACACGCCCGCAGCCAAAATGATTTACCGTTTTAAAATTATTGACGACAAAGGAGAAGTAGCCTGTACTGGCGAAACAACTCAGGTTTTTTTAGATAAAGAAGGAAATTTAATGCTGACCAATCCGCCATTTTATGAAGAATGGAAACGAAAAGTCGGCTTATTGAAATAAAACACGAATTGCACAAATTAGCACGAATTAAAAATAAATAATTTGTGTAAATCCGTTTGATCTGTTAAATCTGCGTGCCATAAAAAACACGCTGGAATAAAATCATAAAATGTTAAGAGAAATATACATTACAGAAACCAATTGTATCACGCCATTAGGTTTTGATGTCGAATCAAATGTTGAAGCGATTCTTCGCGGCGATTCTGGCATTCAGCTTCATAATGATATTTCTTTAATGCCCAATTCATTTTATGCTTCGATTATTTCTGATGAAAAGATAAACAGTGCTTTTTCAAAAATCAGCACTGAAACCCAATATTCTCGTTTAGAGAAAATGATGATTTTGGCTTTAAAGCCAATTATCAAAAAATCAAGAGTTGAACTAAATTCAAAAACAGCTTTTATACTTTCCACCACAAAAGGAAATGTTACGGCTTTAGCAAATGATTCTGAAGAAAATTTCAACAACGCACATTTAGATGTTTTAGCCAAAAACATTTCAGATTTCTTCGGATTTAAAACACAGCCAATTGTGGTTTCAAATGCGTGTGTTTCTGGAATTTTAGCGGTTTCAATTGCTAAAAGAATGATTCAGTCTGAACTTTACGACAATGTTTTTGTAGTCGCTGGCGATGAAGTTTCAGAATTTGTTTTGTCTGGTTTTAATGCATTCCAAGCCATGAGCGATTTACCTTGTAAGCCGTATTCTAAAAACAGAACCGGAGTAAGTTTAGGCGAAGCAACAGCAGCAGTTTTAGTTTCGGCGAATCCGGCAACTGCTAAAATAAAAGTGATTGGCGACAGTTCAATAAACGATGCCAATCATATTTCGGGTCCGTCAAGAACAGGTGAAGGTTTGTTTCGAAGTATTCAGAATGCTTTAAAAGAAGCTCAAATCGAAGCCGACAAATTAGATTATATTTCAGCACACGGAACCGCAACGCCTTATAACGATGAAATGGAAGCTATTGCTTTAAATCGTTTGGGTTTACAAAACGTTCCTGTAAATAGTTTAAAAGGATTTTACGGTCATACCTTAGGTGCTTCAGGATTATTGGAAACTGTAATTGCAATAGAATCTGCTAATCAAAATAAACTTTTTGAATCGAAAGGTTTTGATGAAATTGGAGTTAGTGAAGTTGTAAATGTAATTGAGAAAAATCAAGAGGCGACTATTAAGTATTTCCTGAAAACGGCTTCTGGTTTTGGAGGTTGTAATACGGCTGTGGTTTTTGAAAAAGTGAAATGATAAATTTTAAATTAAAAAATATTGATGAAATAATTCCTGCTGGTCAAGATCCAAATCAAACATTAAGTTGGTTTTGGTTAACAGATGGAGAGTTATGGCTTGATTTCAAAAATGACATAATTTATGAATATTCGGATGAAGCAATCCATTATTTTGGAAGTAAATCAACATCATACAATGATTATTATTTAGTCAGATTCATTGAGGATTTTACCGAAATTTTTGGGAAAATAAGCGAAAACATTCTTGAAAGATTTTACACTTTAACCGAAGATTTAAAAAAGTTTAAAACTGAGTCAAAAAATTGGCTTGATATTCATGATATAGATGAAAATGAAAATACTGATTTTTATTTTGATGAATATTATAAATTAGTTTCATGGATTGATGAGAGAAAATTAAGTTCAGGACACTTAATTGGCGGTCCGAATTTATTTTTCTTCAGAAGAAATGATAAAATAAAAATTATCTGGGAAACTGAATATATTTTAGAAAATGGTATAAGTTTATGGACAGCAAAAGATGGTTTCTGTGAAATGAATTATCATGATTTTGTGAATGAAATTAAATTGTTTGGAGAAAATTTTTTTAATAAAATGGACGAGCAAATTGCATTAGCATTGTCTAAAGATTTTAAGAATATACAGATTGACAAACAAAGATTAGTTGAAGAACATAAAGAAAGAAAGGAAGATTTCTGGAGTGCATTCACAATGCTAACGCAAGAATCTAATATTAAAACAAATTGGACAGGTATTGAGCAAATATATAATAGCATCAAAAAAGAAATAAGATAATATATTTTCTGAAAACGGCTTCTGGATTTGGAGGTTGTAATACAGCTGTGGTTTTTGAAAAGATAAAATGAAATGGAAAATAAAGAAACTAAATTTATAATTTATAGTCAACCTAGCGGAAATGTTAGGATTGATGTTTTTCTACAAGATGAAACTGTATGGCTCACACAAAAAACTATGAGTGAGCTATTTGATACTACAACACAAAATATTACAACACATTTAAAAAACATTTTTGGGTCAGGTGAATTAGAAGAAAATTCAACTTGTAAAGAAATTTTACAAGTTCAACAAGAAGGTAATCGTCAAGTTTCCAGAAACCAAAAATTCTATAATCTTGACGCTATTATTTCTGTTGGTTATAGAGTAAATTCAACAAAGGCTACACAATTTAGAATATGGGCTACTCAAGCCCTAAAAGAATATATAATCAAAGGTTTTGTTTTAGATGATGAACGTTTAAAACAAGGACAAACAGTTTTTGGTAAAGATTACTTCAAAGAATTATTACGTAGAGTTCGTTCTATTCGTGCCAGCGAACGCCGAATTTACCAACAAGTCAGTGATATTTTTGCAGAATGTAGTATTGATTATGATAAAAATTCAGAAGTCACTAAAAGTTTTTATGCTATGGTTCAAAACAAATTTCACTTTGCCATAACAGGAAATACGGCTGCAGAAATTATTCATAAAAATGTCGACAAAACCAAAGACAATATGGGACTTACCACTTGGAAAAATGCTCCAGAAGGAAGAATTATAAAATCAGATGTAATTGTTGCTAAAAATTACTTACAAGAAAAAGAAATTAATCAATTGGAAAGAACAGTTACAGGTTACTTTGATTACATAGAAGGTTTGATCGAAAGAGAAAATACTTTTACAATGGAACAATTAGCTACGAGTGTAAATAAATTTCTTTCATTCAACGAGTACAAAATTCTAGAAGGAAAAGGAAAAATATCGAAAATCCAAGCAGATAAAAAAGCGATTAAAGAATATGATGAGTTCAATAAAACTCAAAAAATTATTTCAGATTTTGATAAAGAAATAAAGAAAATCAGAAAATAAACAAGGTGTTTTCATTACTTAATTAAATGACTCAAAATAAAACCAACATACAATCCTACATCACCATCCAAAACAACGAAATTGTTTTGAACGGAACTTCTGTATTCAAAACTGAACCGACAGATTTTGCTGATTTCTCGAAACAAGCGTATCGTAATTTTGAAATGCAATATCCAAAGTTTTTCAAAATGGATGCTTTAAGCAAACTGGCTTTTTTAGGATCAGAATTGCTTTTGAGTCCAATAAGTTCAACAGAAGAAGAGAATAATATTGCTTTGGTTTTGGCCAATAAATCGTCAAGTTTAGATACTGATGTAAAATATCAGGAATCAATTTCAGACAAAGAAAACTATTTTCCGAGTCCGGCGGTTTTTGTTTATACGCTGCCAAATATCTGTCTGGGCGAAATAAGTATCCGTCATCAGCTGAAAAGTGAAAATTCTTTCTTTATATTTGACACCTTTAATACCGAATTCATGTCGAATTATTCTAATATTCTTTTGAATACGAATAAAGCAGATATCGTTTTGTGCGGCTGGGTAGAATTTTTTAATGACAATTATAAAGCTTTCCTCTGCACTATAAGCAAAGAAGAAAACACAAAATATACAAACGAAACTATCAATACATTATATAATAAATAATCATGGAAGCATTAAAAGAAGAATTGAAAAACAAAATTATCACAACTCTAAACCTTGAAGATATAACAATTGAAGACATTGCTGATAATGATCCTTTGTTTGGAGATGGTTTAGGTTTAGACTCGATTGATGCACTTGAATTGATCGTGATTTTAGATAAAGATTACGGAATTAAATTAGTAGATCCGAAAGAAGGAAAAACAATTTTCCAGTCTATCGAAACTATGGCGGCTTACATTAGCGCTAACAGAACGAAATAATTTTAGATTTTAGACTTCAGATTTTAGATTTGCTTTTGGAATCTAAAATCTAACCTGTTTTAAAATCCGTCAACTTTGTCAAAGTTTAAAATTTTGACAAAGTTCTAAGAATCTAAAATCTAAAATCAAAACTCTAAAATTAATGAGTAAAGGTGTTGCAATAACGGGAATGGGAATTATCTCCGCAATCGGGAATTCGGTTGAGGAAAACTACCATTCATTAATCGAAAATAAAATCGGGATTTCCCGTATCTCCAATATTTCTACAGTTCATGCAGATGTTATTAAAGTGGGGGAAATTAAAAAAACCAACGATGAACTGATCAGCGAACTGGAATTAAACAGCGATAATAATTTTTCGAGAACCGCTATGATTGGTACTTTGGCAGCAAAACAAGCTGTTGAAAATGCCGGCATAACCTCTATCAACGAATTTAGAACCGGACTTATTTCGGCTACTAGTGTAGGCGGAATGGACATGACAGAGAAACATTATTACGATTATTTCGAAAAACCGGAATTGGTTAAATATATTACCTGTCACGACGGCGGCGATGTTGCTGAAAAGATTGCCGAAGAACTGGGTTTAAAAGGAATGGTGTCGACAATAAGTACCGCTTGTTCGTCTGCAGCCAATTCAATTATGCTGGGCGCGAGATTAATCAAAACCGGAAAACTGGACCGCGTAATTGTAGGCGGAGCCGATGCTTTGTCAAAATTTACCATAAACGGATTTAAGACTTTGATGATTTTATCTGACGATTACAACAAACCTTTTGACAATAACAGAAAAGGGTTAAATCTTGGAGAAGCTGCTGCTTTTTTGGTTTTAGAATCGGATGAAATTGTCGAGAAACAAAATAAAAAAGTATTGGCAAGAGTTTCAGGTTATGGAAATGCCAATGATGCTTTTCACCAAACGGCTTCTTCTGAAAACGGAGACGGTGCTTTTCTGGCTATGAAAAAAGCTTTTGAAGTTTCGGGTTTAAAACCTTCTGAAATTGACTACATCAACGTTCACGGGACTGCAACGCCAAATAACGATTTATCCGAAGGAAGAGCTTTACGCCGCATTTACGAAGAAGAAAAAGTTCCGGATTTTAGTTCTACCAAACCGTTTACTGGTCATACTTTAGCAGCTGCAGCGGCAATTGAAGCGGTTTACAGCGTTTTGGCAATTCAGAATAATGTTGTTTATCCGAATTTGAATTTCGAAACGCAGATGGAAGAATTTGACTTAACACCACAGACTTCTTTAATAAATAAAAATATCGAACACGTTTTATCTAATTCTTTCGGATTTGGAGGAAACTGTTCAACACTTATATTTTCAAAAAGCTAAAATGAAAAAAACATATATAAATGGAGTAGGCTGTATTTCGACTCAAAAAACATTTGATACTGTTTTTTTAGAAGAGGCCAATGTTAATCACGATGAAAATGTACTGGCAATTGTTTCGCCGGCATACAAAGAATATATTTCTCCGGCCGCAAGCCGAAGAATGGCAAAAGGTGTAAAAAACGGAATTGTAGCTTCGGCCTTAGCCATGAAAGATGCAAATGTCGAAAAAGTCGATGCCATTATTACCGGAACCGGTTTAGGCTGTATCGAAGATTCTGAAAAATTCCTGAAAAGTATTTTAGATAATAAAGAAGAGTTCCTTACTCCTACTTCTTTCATTCAATCGACTCATAATACAGTTGGTGCGCAGATTGCACTTTTACAGCAATGTAAAGGCTATAATTTTACGTATGTAAACGGTGCGGTTTCTTTTGAATCGGCACTTTTAGATGCTAAAATGCAGATCGAAGAAGATGAAGCCAATTCAATTTTAGTTGGCGGTGTTGATGAAAACGGTGATTATACTACTGCACTTTTCAAATTAAAGGGACGAATTAAAGCTGATAATTCGGCTCCTTATGACGTTTTAACTTCTAAAACAAGCGGTGCCGTTTATGGTGAAGGTGCCAGTTTTTTTGTTTTAGAAAACGAAAGAAAAGACAATACCTATGCTGAACTTCTAGATGTTGCTATTGTAAATACCCTGGAAGCAAATGAAGTTGAAACTGAAATCAAATCTTTTCTAAAATCTAATAACTTAGAAATTTCAGATATTGATGCTTTGGTTTTAGGTTTTGACGGAAATGCAGATTTTGAAAATTATTATAGAAATCTGGCCGAAAATGCTTTCTCAAAAACTCCTGTTTTGTATTACAAACATTTGAGTGGCGAATATGATACAGCTTCGGCTTTTGCTTTTTGGATGGCTGCAAAAATTTTAAAAACACAGGAAGTTCCTGAAATCATAAAAGTAAATCAGCTTACAAAATCAGCTTACAAAACCATTTTATTGTACAACCAATTAAGCGGAAAAAATCATAGTTTTACGTTACTGTCAAAATGATAACGCATAAAAACATCTCGATATTTTTTATCCTTTTATTGCTTTTACTGTTTCTTCTGAATCTTTATATCGCAATACATGCATGGTGTTTTTTGGCTGTAATTTTTCTTTGGATTGGAATAAACGCTTTTGGTTCTTCGAGAATTTCGTCTAATTATCATGTAAAAGCGTTTTGTAATAATCCATTAGAAAAAGAGAAAAAAATTGCGCTGACTTTTGATGACGGCCCAAGTGAATTTACTTTAGAGGTTTTAGAACTTCTAAAAAAATACAATGCCAAAGCGGCTTTTTTCTGCATTGGAAAAAATATTGAAAAGCATCCTGAAATCGTAAAACAAATTATTGCTCAAGGTCATTTGGTTGGAAATCATTCGTACAGTCATTCCAATTTTTTTGATTTTTACAATGCCGGACAAATACAAGAAGAAATCGAAAAAACCGATGCTCTTCTGGAAAAACTCACTTCAAAAAAAATAAACTTTTTTCGTCCGCCTTACGGGGTTACGACGCCTTCTATTCGGAGAGCTTTAAAATTAACCGGACATAAAACAATTGGCTGGAATATTCGTTCTCTTGATGGCGGGACCAAAAACCAGGAATTAATTTTAAACCGAATTACAAAACGAGTTTCTCCCGGCGGAATTGTACTTTTGCATGATACAGGCGAGCACTCTGTTTTGGTCTTGGAACAGTTTTTGCAATTTTTACAGCAAAATAATTATCAGGTCGTTTCGATCGAAGAACTTTTGAATCTTAATGCTTATGAAATTGAACACGGATGAAACGGATTCGCTATCGCGAAGACGCGGATACAACGGATTTTTATTCAATAAAAATCTGTGTGAATCTTTTTAATCAGTGGGAAAAACATTAAGCACAATTTTAAAAATTATGAAAACTAAAATAGCTCTACTAATTCTATTTATTTCAGGCGGTTTGTTTGCTCAGGAACAAAAAATGACCGCTGCCGAAATAGCACAATTTAAAGAAGACGTAAATGTTGTATCTAAAAAAATCAAAACCTTAAGTACTGATTTTGTTCAGTACAAACATTTGGATTTTTTATCAAAAGATATTGAAACTTCGGGAAAAATGGTTTTTAAAGAACCTTCGCTTTTGCAATGGCAGTATAAAAAACCATACAATTACAGTATTACTTTTAAAAACGGAAAAATCCTGATTAACGACGAAGGAAAGAAAAGTGCAGTTGATATGGGCGACAGTAAAATTTTTGCCCGAATCAATAAATTAATCGTAGGAAGCGTGAGCGGTAATATGTTTGACGACAAAGAATTTACGATTTCGTATTTTAAATTGAAAGGTCAGAACCTTGCTAAATTTATTCCGAAAGATGCAACGCTTAAAAAATACATTAAACAAATTGAACTGACTTTTGACAAGGAAGAAGCAACTGTGGTTCAGGTAAAATTATTAGAATCATCTGAAGATTATACCAGAATTGTACTTAAAAATAAAGTAATCAATGCAAAAATCGACGATTCAGTTTTTACTAATTAATTGCTTTCTGGCAATCGTTTTGGTTTCTTGCGGCTCGGTCACAAAAAACTATACGCCAAAAAAATTAGACAAAACGTCTTATGCGGTTCCGTATTTTTCAGATTCAAAAACCGATTATGTTTATAAAACCAACATAAGCGTTTACGGAAATGAATTATCAGGAATTTTTATTACCAAAAAAATAAACGACACTACACACCGAATCGTTTTTACAACCGAATTCGGAAACAAATTAATGGATTTTGAAATCTCTGAAACAGACTTTAAAGTCAATTCTATTGTTTCAGAATTAGACCGAAAAATATTGATTAATACTTTAAAAGAAGATTTTCGTCTTCTTCTAAAAAAAGAATACTTGATTCAGGAACAGTTTGAAAACGAATCGGCAGACATTTATAAATCAGCAGATGGTAAACGGGACAATTATATTTTTATCTCCAAAAAAGATCAGAAATTAGAGAAGATCGTTCACTCGTCTAAAACAAAAGAAAAAATTACGCTGTATTTCAATTCAGAAAACAATATTTTTGCTGAGAAGATTCAGATTATCCATCAAAATATTAAGCTTAAAATTGAGTTGAATTATTTCAAGTCTGAGTAGAATATTAAACTAACCATAAAATTAAACTAATCAAAAAATGAAAAAAATAACCTTAATTGCATTCGTTTTATTTATCGGACTTGTAAAATCACAAGCCCAGGTAAAAGTTAGTCCGGGTTTAAGAGGAGGATTAAATGTATCAACATTAACCAATATTGATGATAATAGATCAAAAACGGATTTCTATATTGGTGGATTGGTAAATATTAAATTTAACAAATATTTTTCGTTACAGCCTGAGTTAACGTATTCAAGACAAGGTGATGAAGGAAGAGAATATTTTGGAAACGGCTATAATTATCGTTATGTAAATTATGAATTAAACTACTTAACGGTTGGTGCGGTTGCAAAATTTAATATTGGCGGAAAAGGTTTTCACATTTTAGGCGGTCCGTCATTAGATTTCAAAATTGATGACAATTATATAAACAGCAGCCCTGAAAATTTTGACCTTGCCATTGTTGGTGGCGTTGGTTATACACTGCCAAACGGATTAACATTTGAGGCCAGAATCAAACAAGGATTGATAGACATTTATGGTTATGACGGAATTAATAATGATGATAATTATTACTATAATGATGTTATATTAAATCAGGTTTTTCAAATTGGTATCAGCTACACTTTTAAAGTAAAATAATGTATAAAAAGAAAGCAGCGATTGCCATATTGCTTTTTTTTGCAATCGTAAACATACAAGCCCAAGTAACTTTTAAACCCGGTTTAAGAGGTGGTTTAAGCCTTTCTACAATTTCAGAAATGCACGCCGATTACAGGCCTGATTTTTATTTTGGCGGTTTTGGTGAAATAAACCTAACTAAAAAATATGCGTTACAACCCGAAATAACTTACGTCAAACAAGGATCTAATAATGTTGCACGAAATTATTATGACCCTGTTTCAGAAACAAATAAAGTGGCGTATCAGGATTTAAGACTGGATTATTTATCTCTTTCGATGATAAACAAATTTACATTCGGGCAGGGTTTTCAGGTTTTATTTGGTCCTTCTTTAGATGTTCGCTTAACGGACAATTTAGTTCGAAGAAAAAATTATAACGACTTTGCTTTTAACTTAGGTCTTGGTTATCGAATGCCATCGGGTCTTGCTTTTGATGTTCGATTTAAAAAAGGTTTTCTGGATATTCTGGACAGCGATTACTATACAAACGATTCTAATAATCACTATTTATTTGGTGATTATAATACAAATATCAATTTTCAAATAGGTGTTTCGTACTCTTTTGATACGAAATAAAAAAATAAAATTATGGTTTTAAAAGACTTTTACAAAGTACTTTCACAAGAAAAAACTGGCGATACTAAATTTAATATTCGTATATTAGTTAATGCCAATCATGAGGTTTTTAAAGGTCATTTTCCTGGAAACCCAATTATGCCGGGTGTTTGCATGATTCAGATTATTAAAGAACTTACAGAGTCTATTACTCAAAGTTCATTGATGATACAAACGCTTTCGAATGTAAAATTCATGGCATTAATTAATCCGGAAACGAATCCAGAACTTCGTTTAGAACTTGACATTACAACCACAGAAGATGATTTGGTAAAGGTGAAAAACACCACATATTTTAACGACACCGTAGCGCTTAAATTAAGCAATACGTATAAAAAATTATAATTATGAAATTACTAGTATCACTACTTCTATGGATAAATTTTGCCAATACACCAGATTTGGCTTCTATCCGAAAAATCTACCCTGATGTTGCAAAATCAGAAGCTAACGCTAAAGAATTTACAGAAAAACTTTCCAGCGTTTCTAACAACGATGAGAAAATTTTAGTGGCTTACAAAGCCGCTTCAATCTTAGTAGATTCTAAATTTGAAAGCATAATGGGAAGTAAAATTTCACGCTTTAAAGAAGGCGCGAAACTTCTTGAAGCAACCATTAAAAGTGATCCGAGTAATATTGAAATGCGAATGATCAGACTGAGTATTCAGGAAGATGTTCCGGCTATTACGGGTTACAAAAAAAATATTAAAGAAGATAAAAAATTCATCACTACTTATTATCCATCACAGAGTGGTGCTTTAAAAGAATATCTAAAAGATTTTGTTTTACAATCTAAAAGTTTCTCTGAAAAAGAGAAGCAGTTTGTAAAATAAGCTCATGAAAAATTCTCAATGAAACCTATTATATCAAAGCAGGAATTGCTCGATTCAACTTCTTTTTGTGTTATTGTTCCAACTTACAATAACCAGAAAACATTAAAAAGAGTACTGGATTCTATTTTAGATTTCACTTCAAATGTCATTATCGTAAACGATGGTTCTACAGACGAAACCAGCGAGATTTTAAAACAATATTCGCAGCTGACTCAAATTCACCATCCTAAAAACTTAGGAAAAGGAAGAGCGCTGCGAAATGGTTTTAGAAAAGCAATTGAATTAAATTTTGAATATGCCATTACGATAGATTCTGATGGTCAGCATTTCGCTTCTGATATTCCCATTTTTATTGAAGAAATTCAAAAAGAACCAAATTCGCTTTTAATTGGAAGCCGAAACATGACTCAGGAAAATGTTCCTAAGAAAAGCAGTTTTGGAAACAAATTTTCGAATTTCTGGTTCAAGTTTGAAACCGGAATTGTTCTCGAAGATACACAATCAGGTTTTAGATTATATCCCTTAAAATTAATCCCAAAACGATTTTATACCAATAAATTTGAGTTTGAAATCGAAGTCATAGTTCGTTCTGCCTGGAAAGGAATTGTTGTAAAAAATATTCCAATTCAAATTTTGTACGATCCGGCTGAACGCGTTTCACATTTCCGTCCTTTTAGAGATTTTACCCGAATCAGTATTTTAAATACCGTTTTGGTAACTAATGCTTTATTGTACATCAAACCTCGCGATTTTTTTAGGCGGGCAAAAAAAAAAGGTTTTAAAAAATTCTTCCTTGAAGATATTTTAGAAAGCAATGATTCTAATTTCAAAAAATCGGCTGCGATTGCTTTGGGAATTTTTATCGGGATTTCGCCTTTTTGGGGATTTCAAACTATCCTGCTTTTTACTTTCGCTGCTTTATTCAGGCTCAATAAAGTCATTGCTTTTTTGTCGTCAAATGTGAGTTTTCCTCCCTTTATACCGCTTATAATTTACGGTTCTTTAAAAACCGGAAGCCTTTTTGTATCCAGTGATGCGCCGTTAATTTTAGACAGTTCGGCCACACTCGACGATATTCAAAAAAATGCTGCTCAATATATCGTTGGAAGTCTTATTTTAGCAACCGTTTTAGCACTATCAGCAGGAGTAATAAGTTATTTGCTTTTAACCACTTTTAGTTCTAAAAATAAAACGAATAGTAAATAAGGTTTTGCCACTAATTAAAGGATTTTTACATCCAGTTTGTCAGGCTGAGCGAAGTCGAAGCCCACATCCAATTGGAACGCCCTTCGAATTTGCTCAGGGTCACAAACTAAAGCTAATCTTTTAATCTGCGGCAAAAAACAATAATAAATAACCATGCATCAATATTTCTACGCCATTCATTTATTTGTAAATCGAAGAAAATCACTTTCGGTTTTTCTGGCTGTTTTGATGCTTTTGGTATTTGGCTTTTTCGCTTCGCAGATTAAGTTTGAAGAAGATATTACCAAACTTATTCCAACAAATGATAAAGCCGACGCAACTGCAAAAGTTTTAAAACAATTAAACTTTGCCGATAAAACCACGGTAATTTTCAAACTCGAAAAAAACGGTTCTGCCGAAGATTTAAAAGAAATGGCTTCTGTTTTTTCAGACAGCGTTTCTAAATCCTGCAAACCATACATTTCAGGAATTCAGGGAAAAATTGACGAAGAAAATATTCAGGAAACTATTGATTTTGTTTACAACAATCTGCCCCTTTTTCTGGATGATAAAGATTATGCCTTAATTCAGGAAAAACTTCAAAAAGACAGTATTGCGGCAACCGTTCAAGGGAATTATAAATCGATTATTTCTCCATCCGGATTTATTACAAAAGATTTTATTCTGCAGGATCCGCTTGGGATTTCTTTTATTGCGTTAAAAAAATTACAGCAATTAAATATTGGCGACGATTTTACGCTCGACAATGGTTTTGTAATGACAAAGGATAAAAAGAAATTACTGCTTTTTATAACTTCAGATATTTCATCGAGCGAAACCGAAAAAAACAGCATTTTTGCCGAAAAGCTAAAATCGATTCAGGAAAATTTAAATACCCAGTTTAAAGGCAAAACTTCGGTAAGTTATTTTGGTTCTGCCTTAATTGCGGCAGCCAATGCAAAACAAATTAAAAGTGATATTGTATTGACAACTTCAATCGCGATGTTTACCTTAATGCTGATTTTGATTTTGTTTTACCGAAAAATATTTATTCCGTTAATCATTTTTCTTCCAACGGTTTTCGGGGCTTTATTTGCCGTAGCATTTTTATATTTTGTTAAAGAACAAATCTCGGCTATTTCACTCGGAATTGGTTCTATCTTATTAGGAATCACGATCGATTATTCGCTTCACATTCTTACGCATTACAAACACAACAGCGACATCAAAACGTTGTACAAAGACATTACAATGCCGGTAATTATGAGCAGCTCTACTACAGCCGTTGCATTTTTATGTCTGCTTTTTGTAAAATCGGATGCGTTGAACGATCTCGGAATTTTCGCTGCCGTTATTGTTATGGCAACCGGAATTTTTTCGCTTTTGATTGTTCCGCATTTATATAAACCAAAAGAAAACAATTTCGAACACAAGAAAAATGCAATCGATAAACTGGCTCATTTTTCATTTCACAATAATAAATTCTTAATTGGGTTTTGCGTTATCATTACCATTATCTGCTGTTTTACTTATAATGATGTAGGTTTCAACAACGATTTGTCGCAGTTAAATTTTGTTCCAAAAGATATTAAAACGGCCGAAAAGCAATTGGAAGAAAGCACCAGCTTAACTTCTAAAACCATTTATGTGGCGTCGTATGGAAAAAGCATGGAAGAAGTGCTTCAAAACAACAGCAGACTTTTTAACGATTTATCAAAAGAAAAACAACAAAACAAAATATTAAATTTCAGTTCAGTTGGCGGTATTGTGCTTTCGCAGAAAGAGCAAGAGCAAAAAATACAGAAATGGAATTCATTCTGGAGTTCAGATAAAAAACAAATTTTAAAAGCTGGATTAATTGCCGAAGGTTCAAAACTCGGTTTTAAGCCCAGCACATATTCTTTATTTTTTGATCATTTAGATTTTGATTTTAAACCTATTTCGACAGAAGATTATTTAAAAGTTCAGGCATTGCAGCTGAAAGAATTTGTAACCGAAAAAAATGGTTTTTATACGATTTCTACTTTAGTAAAAGTTACGCCGGAACAGCGTGATCATTTTGTAAAATCGGCTTCCGCCAAAGAAAATATTATTGCAATCGACCGCCAGCAGATGAATGAAACTTTTTTCAGCACTCTGAAAACCGATTTTAATTCGCTTGTAAATTATTCTTTTGTTGCCGTAATTTTAATTCTGTTTTTCTTTTTCCGAAGAATCGAATTGGTTATCATCAGCTGTATTCCTATAGCTTTAACGGGAATTGTAACGGCAGGAATTATGGGCATTTTTGGCATTCAAATGAATATTTTCAGCATGATTGTCTGTACTTTAATTTTTGGTCACGGAGTTGATTTCAGCATCTTTATGACAAGCGCATTGCAAAAGGAATATACCAACGGAAAAAATGAAATCGCGATTTACAGAACTTCAATTATTCTGGCAGTAATTACGACCATTTTAGGAATTGGCGCCATGATTTTTGCCAAACATCCAGCATTGCGATCTATTTCGTCTGTTTCCTTAATTGGAGTTTTTGCCGCGTTAATTATCACCTTTATTTTTTACCCGATCCTCTTTAAAGTCTTTTTATCGAATCGTCCTAAAAAAGGAAATCCGCCATTTAAACTCCGCACGTTTATTCATGGTGTAATCTCGTTTACTTATTATGGTTTAGGCGGTTTTGTGATGTCGGTTTTCAGTTTTACGCTTATGCCGATTATACCGCTGAGCGCCAAAACAAAAATGAAAGGATTTAGATATGTGGTTTCAAAATTAATGAAATCAGTATTGTATTCGAATCCGTTTATAAGCAAAAAAGTCATTAATAATTATAACGAAACTTTTGAAAAACCAGCTGTCATTATTGCCAATCATTCTTCTTTTGTTGATATTTTAGCAATGGGAATGCTGAGTCCAAAAATTATCTTTTTGGTAAGCGACTGGGTTTACAACTCTCCTATTTTTGGCGGTATTGTTAGAAAAGCAGGATTTTATCCCGTTTCTGAAGGTTTAGAAGGCGGTGTAGAACATTTACGCAAAAAAGTAGACGAAGGCTATTCTTTAATGGTTTTTCCGGAAGGCACGCGTTCAGAAAACAATGTTATTAAAAGATTCCATAAAGGCGCTTTCTTTTTAGCCGAAGAATTCAACCTGGATATTATTCCTGTTGTTATTCACGGCGCGTCAGAGGCCATTCCAAAAGGCGATTTTGTAATTCACAAAAGCGCTCTTACCGTTTCGATTTTAGAAAGAATTGCACCTGATAATCTTTCTTTTGGAAATAATTATGCCGAAAGAACGAAACAAATAAGTACTTTCTTTAAAGCAGAATACCGCAGGATAAGACAAGAACTTGAAGGTCCGGATTATTTCAAAAAAATGGTGGTCAATAGTTACGATTACAAAGAAATTGAAATTGGCGACAGTGTAAAAAAAGATCTGAAACAGAATTTAGAAATCTATTACAACTTAAATAAACACCTGAATCCCAAGGCTAAAATTTTACATCTTAGCAGTGATTACGGGCAATTGGATGTTTTATTGACACTTCAGGAACCGCAGCGAAAAATAGTTTCTTTTATCAATGATGAAGAAAAATTATCGGTTGCCAAAACAAATTATTTCCTCAAAAAGAGAAAAATATTTTATGTAGATCAATTAGAATCTGCATTTGAAAATCAGCACGAAGTACTTTTAATTTCTGATGAAAGTTATGCTGCTGCAATTGAAAAAGCCGTTTCTGCTATTTCGTCTGTTATTTTAGTAAATTGTTCCGGTTTAAAAACACAGCTGCTTAATGCTGGTTTTGAGATTATTTCAGAAGAAAACGGAATAATTGTTTTAAACAAAAAATAAATGAAAAAGCAATATGATGTAGTAATTGTTGGCAGTGGTTTAGGCGGCTTGGTTTCGTCTATCATTTTGGCTAAGGAAGGCTACAGCGTTTGTGTACTCGAAAAAAACAATCAATACGGAGGAAATCTCCAGACTTTTGTTCGCGATAAAACTATTTTTGATACCGGGATTCACTATATCGGAGGTTTAGAAAAAGGACAAAATCTCTATCAATATTTCAAATATCTCGGCATTATCGATCATCTTAATTTAAAAAAATTAGATGAAGACTGCTTCGATATGATTTCTTTTGAAAACGATCCAAACGAATATCCGCATGCACAGGGTTATGAAAATTTCGTAAATCAGCTTGCTGTTTTCTTTCCGGAGGAAAAAGAAAATCTCTACAACTACTGCGAAAAATTAAAAACAGTCTGCGATGCTTTTCCGCTGTACAATTTAAACTGGGAAGGAAAATACGATCCTGAAATTCTGGAACTTAATGCAAAAGAAACTATTAATGCCTTTACAGAAAATGAAAAACTAAAAGCGGTGCTTGCCGGATCTAATTTCCTATATGCAGGAATTCCGGATAAATCGCCTTTTTATGTTCATGCACTTTCTGTTAATTCCTATATTCAAAGTTCGTGGCGCTGCATAAACGGCGGCAGCCAGATTACGAAACAGCTTTTAAAACAACTCAAAAAGTATGGCGGAGAATTCTATAAGTACAAAGAAGTTACCCGTTTTAATGTTGAAGAAAACAAAGTCGTTTCTGTAGATTTAAAAAACGGAACACAAGTTTCGGGTTCGATTTTTATTTCGAATATTGAACCTAAAACAACTTTAAAAATGGCGGGTTCAGAAAACTTTAGAAAAGCTTTTTTTAACCGAATTCAGGATCTCGAAGATGTCATTTCGGCTTTTAGTTTGTATATCGTTTTTGAACCGGAAAGTTTTAAATACATCAATCATAATTTTTATCATTTCAAAAAAAGTGATGATGTCTGGACGGCTCAGGAATATGATGAAAGTTCGTGGCCAAAAAGTTATATGGCATCCATGAATGCTTCTAAAAAAGAAGAAATCTGGGCAGAAGGAATGACTTTTTTAACGTACATGAAATACAAAGATGTCGAACCCTGGGCAGATACTTTTAATACAACTGCAGAAGAAAATGACCGCGGGGAAAGTTATGAGGATTTCAAAAACCGAAAAGCAGCTAAATTTCTGGAAGAAATCGAAATCAAATTTCCGGGAATTAGAGATTGCATAAAATCAATTCATACTTCTACTCCATTATCGTATCGTGATTATATTGGCGGACATAATGGAAATATGTACGGATATGTTAAAGATTCTAATAATCCGATGAAAACAATGATTCCGGTAAAAACTAAGCTGGAAAATCTGTATCTTACGGGCCAAAGTACTAACATGCACGGGGTTCTGGGTGTTACCATTGGAGCCGTAAATACCTGCTCTGAAATTGTTGGGAAAGAATATCTCTTAACTAAAATTAATACGGAATCTGAATAGTGGGTCATGAAAAACCGAATTTTATTTTTCTTATTTATCGGTTTTTTGCAACTGTTCGTTTCTTGCGGTACATCAAAATCAATGCGTCATAAACCTGATCTTTCAGGTTTCAATTCACAAAAACCAATTGTCGTAAAAAAATCAGATTCGGTTTTTGTTTCTGGAAAAAATTCTCTTTTAAAAAACAAACAAGGTCTTTGGGAATTATACGCCGAAGGCGATCCGCTGGAAATAGGTTTAAACACCGGAGCTTTAACAGATTCTCTTTTAAAAAAACAACAACAGATTTTCTTCTCTAAAATAAACGATTTCATTCCGTCAAGTTTTCAGCAAAAACTGCTTCGCCAGTTTCTAAGATGGTACAACCGAAAATTGTATTTGAATGTTCCCGAAGAATATCAAACCGAAATTTATGGCGTTTCTGAATATACATCGGATGAATTTAATACTATAGCACCAAAATATCAAAGAGGTTTATATCTGCACGGTGCGCACGATATTGGACACGCTTTGCAAGATCTGGCTTTAGTTGGCTGTTCTTCTTTTGCGGCGTGGAATGAAAAATCAGAAGACGGCAGTTTAATTCTGGGACGCAATTTTGATTTTTATGTAAATGACGCTTTCGCGGAAAATAAAATTGCTGCTTTTATAAATCCAAAAGATGGTTATCCGTTTATGATGGTTACCTGGCCGGGAATGGTGGGCGCGGTTTCGGGAATGAATCAGGAAGGTTTAACGGTAACGATTAACGCTTCGAAATCTAAAATTCCGCTGATTGCGAAAACACCAATTTCAATTTTGACCCGCGAAATTTTACAACACGCCAAGAATATTGACGAAGCCGTTGCCATTGCAAAAAAAAGAAAAGTATTTGTTTCTGAATCTATTATGGTGGGAAGTGCCAATGATAACAAAGCTATTTTGATTGAGGTTTCTCCAACAAAAATGGACGTTTACGATGTTCCAAACAGCGATCAATTAATTTGTTCGAACCATTTTCAGGGTAAAGCTTTTGCAGCCGACAAACGAAATAAGGAACAGATTTTAAACAGCCATTCTGAATACCGTTTTGAAAGAATGCAGGAACTTTTGTCGCAAAACCCAAAAGTGAATCCTGAAATTGCATCAAAAATTCTTCGAAATAAAAACGGTTTAAAAGATATCGAATTGGGTTATGGTTCAGAAAAAGCTCTGAATCAGTTAATGGCACATCACGGAATTATCTTTAAACCAAAAGAAAAATTAGTCTGGGTTTCGGCAAATCCGTATCAATTAGGCGAATTTGTGTGTTATGATTTAAATTCAATTTTTTGCAACAGAAAAAATGATTCTGTGGTTTCTTTTCAAAAAGAAAATTTAAATATTGCAAAAGATCCTTTTTTAGAAACAACGGCTTATCGTGATTATCAAAAATTTAGAATTGAAAATCATAAAATAGATTCTCTCCTTGAAAATAAAGAAACGATTTCGCCAGAGTTTCTTCATAATTATCAATCATTAAACCCTGATTATTGGGTTGTGTATTATAAAGCAGGATTGTACTTTTACCAAATAAAAGAATTCGGCCAGGCGAAGCTTAATTTTGAAAAAGCTTTGACCAAAGAAATTACCACTTTGCCTGAAAAAGAACAAATTGAAAAATATTTAAAAAAAATCAAAAGAAAGTTACAATGATTCCAGCAATAGAAAAAGATTCTTTAGAAGACATTAAAATTTTTCAGGAAAAAAAATTAGCCGAACTTTTAGCTTACATCAGCGAGAATTCTCCTTTTTATAAAAGACTTTTTGCGGGACAGAATATTGATGTTTCAAAAATTAAAACGCTTGAAGATTTACAGTTTCTGCCTGTTACAACAAAAGAAGATTTACAACAGTACAACGACGATTTTTTGTGTGTTCC